>JAEUKU010000355.1 GCA_016794075.1 Rhodospirillaceae bacterium | reverse complement strand
CTGCCGTTCCAGAACGCGATCTGGCACGGCTTCGTGCTGGCGGCGGCGGCGGTGCACTACGCCGCGGTGGTCCTCGCGGTCGTCTAGGGCGCGCTAGCGCTTCTTGCCGATATTCGGCTTGACCGGCTGCAGCGAGTATTGCGACGTCGCCGGGGCGGGCGCCGCCTTCACCTGTTTCGGCTTCTTCTTCTCGCGATTGCCGCGTTGCTGACCCTTGGCCATCTCTGTCGCTCCCGCTCGCATGAAGCGCGGCCACGGTCTTCCGTCGCCGGGCTCCAAACCAACAGCATAGACCCCGCCCCCGCCGCTGTCCGATTTACTTAGCGTCGATAGAGCCCGGTCGACCAGGTCTTGTAGGTCACCTGGGCGAAGGGGCGGTAGCCGCATTTCTCCGCCACCCGCAGCGAGGCCGCGTTCGCCGGATCCAGCATGCAATAGGTGTGGCGGCCGAGATTGGCGTCGGCCCAGGCCAGCACCGCCTGCATCGCCTCGGTGGCGTAGCCCTTGCCCTGGGCGAAGGGCGCGATGACCCAGCCGGCCTCCGGCGCGATGGATTGCGCGGGGTCGAGGTCGCGCCTGAAATCGGCCAGCCCGACATCGCCGGCGAATCTGCCGGACTGCTTCTCCACCACCGCCCAATAGCCGTAGCCGGTGAGCGGCCACAGCCCGCCATAGCGCAGGATGCGCGCCCAGCATTCCTCGCGCGTCGACGGCGTTCCGGTGATGTGCTTGACCACGGCCGGGTCGCTCCACATCGCCAGGACGCCGTCGAGATCCTCCACCCGATGGGCGCGCAGGATCAGGCGCGCCGATTCAAGGGTCGGCGCGCCGCTTCGGTGTTGGGTCAATTCAGGGCTCCCCCGGTCTGTTGGCCGGTCTGCACCGATTTGCGCCAGGCCGAGGGCGGCAGACCGAATTCGCGTTTGAAGGCGCGGTTGAAGGCGGCCTCCGCCTCGTAGCCGACCTCATGCGCCACCTGGGCGATGGCGGCGTTGCCGTAGCGCAACTTCTCCTTCGCCACCTGCAGGCGCCATTGCAGCAGGTAGCGCTTCGGCGGCACGCCGATCAACTGGGCGAAGCGGTCGCTGAAGGCGGAACGCGACAGCGCCACCGCATCGGCCAGAGTCTCGGAGGTCCAGGGCTCGCCCGGCCGGCCGTGGATCAGCGCCAGCGCCTTGCCCACCTGCGGGTCGCGCATGCCGGCGAGCCAGCCTGCCTGCCCCTCCGGCAGGCTGGCGGCGTAGCGGCGCACCGCCTCGACGAACAGCAGCTCGGACAGCCGGCACATGACCGAGCTCTCGCCGATCTCGCCCCGCATCAGGTTCTGGGTGGCGAAGCGCAGGGTGGATTCGATGAAGCCGGCGCCGTCGTTCCGGCCGCCGGCGGCGGCCGCGTCTTCCGGCAGCGTGGCGATCTTCAGCACGCGCGGCAGGGTCTCGATGACGGGATTGCGGAACTGGTCGCTGCCGAGGAAGCCGCAGATGATATGCGTCGGCGGGCCGCCGCCGCCATGCTCGATCCGCATCAGGCCGCCATCGAGGCCGGGCTGGATCATCGACCCCGCATCGGCGGGCGGCAGATCGGGCGCGCTGGCCAGCTTGTGCGGGTCGTTGCGCGGCAGCAGCACCGTCTCGCCGGCATTGACCTCCACCACCTCGCCGTCCTCGAGTTCGACGCGCATGCGCCCGGCGATCACGTGGTGATAGGCGACGATCTGCAGCGCGCGGTCGAGATGCGGCCGGCATTCGGACAATTCCACCTTGGACATCACGCACCAGGGCGCGGTGAAGCGGCCGTCGAGGAACACGCCGCCGGTCATCCGCACCGTCTGCAGCACGTCGGACAAGGCATCGAACGCAGAACTGCCCATCGGATCCCCTCGCGCCAATCGCCGTCAAATCCCCACCAACGCGGCCCTGCCTCCGACGGCGCGACGGCGATGGTGCCGATGACCGGCCCGCCACCATCCGGTCAATAAATCCGGCGGCGCGGTCATTCAAGCATAACGCGGCAGCAGGTATGTAACCGGCGCTTCCGCGCCCCCAAGCTGCGGCGGCACAGCTTCATAAGCAAGACCATGATATTGCACCGCGAATTTCGACTCCTCCGGCGCGCCGCGAGGCCCACCGGGATATTCGGCAAATCCTTAACGGCGCTGCTGGCGCCGGCTTTCTCCCGTCGCGCGCAGGCACGGCGGCATATCGATGCGCTGTCCCCACACCAGTTGCGCGACATCGGCATCGATCATCGCCTGCGCGCGGCCGAAAGGATTCCGGCCGCCGGCTCGGTCACATCCGACACTGTGCTGCACGGCATGTTTCTCACCCGGCACGGCCAGCGCCGGCTGTGACCTCCTTCATATTCGACCGGAGATTTGCACCATGACCATTCAAACGCGCCGCCTGCCGCAGCTTGATGGCGGGCTGTTCCTGACCGATGGCGGCATCGAGACCACGCTGATCTTCCACGACGGCATCGACCTGCCGTATTTCGCCGCCTTCCACCTGCTGCGCGACGACAGCGGCCGGCGCGCCCTGCGCCGTTATTTCGCCAGCCATGCGGCGATCGCCCGCGACCAGGGGGTGGGTTTCATCCTGGAAAGCCCGACCTGGCGCGCCAGCGCCGATTGGGGCGACAAGCTCGGCTACGCGCGGGAGCAGCTGGCCGAGGCCAACCGGGATTCCATCCGCCTGATGCAGGAGCTGCGCGACGAGTTCGCCACCGCGCGTTCGCCGATGGTGGTGAGCGGCTGCGTCGGGCCGCGCGGCGACGGCTACGACCCGGGCCAGGCGATGAGCCCGGCGGCGGCCGAGGGCTATCATGCGGCGCAAATCGCGGCACTGGCCGAAGGTGGTGCGGAGATGATCACCGCGATCACCATGACCAACGTCCCGGAGGCCATCGGCGTCGCGCGGGCGGCGGCCAAGGCCGGCCTGCCTTGCGCGCTCTCCTTCACCCTGGAGACCGACGGCCGCCTGCCGACCGGCCAGTCCCTCGGCCACGCCATCGCCGAGGTGGACGCGGCGACCGGCAAGGCGCCGGCCTATTACATGATCAATTGCGCGCACCCGACGCATTTCGCCGACATGCTGGCGGTCGCGGAGCGCAACGGCGAGGGCTGGGTGGCGCGGCTGCGTGGGATCCGCGCCAACGCCTCGAGGCGCAGCCACCAGGAACTGAACGAGTCGCCCGACCTGGATGCCGGCAACCCCGTGGAGCTGGGCCAGGAATATCGCGCGCTACGCCAGCGCCATCCGCAGATCAACGTGCTGGGCGGATGCTGCGGCACCGATCACCGGCACGTGGCCGAGATCGGCATGGCCTGCTCCGGCAACGCCCGGGCCGCCTGATCCCGACAGCGACATGCGCGCGACCGCCGCGGACGAGCCGCGGCGGCCGCTTCGGCACCGGGCACGCCGTTCCTTGCATTCTCGGGAAATGCGCCGAACGACGCTCCGGGCCTGTGCGCGCGGCCGGACGCCGGCCACGCTATCGGATGCGAGTCACCGCTTGACCGGTCGTCGCGGCTCGTAGGGCACGTCGGTATCGGAGGTCAGCGCACGCGGCTTGCCTGGGCGCTCGCGGTCATGAATCTCCTGACCGAGCTTCGCCGCCTCGCCCTCCAGCTCCCGCTTCCGCGACGTCCCCTCGCCGGCCTGCGCCAGGGTGTCGAGCGCCCGCCGGTAGCGGGAAACCTTGCTGCGTTCGACCATCGCCGGACCTAGACCCGGTTCTGCAGCTCGCGCGCCCGCGCGAGATGCTCACGGATGGTCGGCAGCGAGTCGCGCGCCAGGGTCGCCGTCTCGGAGCTGCCATCGGCCTGGCGCTCCAGCAGCGCCACCGCGGCCTCGTGGGCGCGCACCATCTCGCTCACATAGGCGCCATCGAATTGCGCGCTCGGCATCGCCCGCATGCGAGTGATCACCGATTCGCCGACCTGCGACAGGCGCCAGTTCACCATGAAGCCGCGCTCGAGCCCGAAATCATCCATCGCGATCGCCATCCGCCGGTGATCCACCAGCAGGCGGCGGGCGAAATCGCGCACCTCGTCCGATTGCGCGCGGAGGAGGGCGATGCGGGCCAGAGAAATCTCGGTGGCGCCGTTGGAGATCACCTGCTGGGCGAAGCGCGAATCCGACATCGGCATGCGCGAGGCAAGCTGGCTGCTACCCGCCGCGGCGCCAGGCAGGCTTTGCGTCAGGCCGACCGGTTGCGGCGGCGTCGCCGTCGCATCGGGGCCGAGGTCGGTGGCCGATTCGGCGATGGCCGGCTCCGAGCTCGTCGTCGAACCATTCACCGAGTCTTGCGGTGAATCCTGCGGGATCAGGGCTTCGCTGGTGATGGCCGCGGGGCCGGAACGGTTCGCGGTTGCCGGCGCCTGGTGCGCCGTGCCGCAAGCACCCAGCGCCAGGAGCGCAAGCGCCAGAGGGGCCGCGACGAGAGGGGCCGCGACAAGCTTCGCGCGCGCGGCGCGGCGCGCGGGCCGCACCGGACCGGATATGGACAATAAGCACGACATGGGCACACGCCTCCACTGCACGGATTGCGGGGTTGCGTCGATCGTCATGAGGAAAACAGCCGCGCCGGAGGCTTGTTCCGGCCGCGGGACTTGGCTGCGTGCCTGCCCGTCGACTGCCGGCGCGCGGCACTTTTCGCGCTGACGCGGGTTTCTCCCTCGATGGCCCGGGGCACTGTCCCCGGGGCTATCGGGCCAACGGGAGTTGCGAATATCCATGATTGCGATGCAGGAAACGACGTCCGGAGAGGCGGTCGCGGAACGGCCTGCGCCGCCGCCTCCGGCCACGCCGGGAGATCATGATGGCGATGTCGACGGGCTTGCGCGCGGCGTGTTCCGACCCGGGCGGAATGTGTGGTGCGCGCCGCAGGCGCGGCGCGCGGCGGTGCTGATCGACGCCGCGGCCTATTTTGCCGCCCTGCGCCAGGCCATGCTCCAGGCGCGCCGCGCCATCTACATCATCGGCTGGGACGTCGACAGCCGCACGCCCCTGGTCGGGCCGTCGGGCGAGGCGGAAGACGGCCTGCCGCGCGAGTTGGGGCCGTTCCTGAGCGCGCTCGTCCAGCGGCGGCCGGAGCTCGAGATCAAGATCCTGCTATGGGACTATTCGCTGTTCTTCACCACCGAGCGCGAGGCGATGCCGGCTTTTGCCCTGCGCTGGAGTACGCCGCCGCAGATCGACCTGTGCCTCGATGACGCCATTCCGCTCGGCTCCTCGCACCATCAGAAGCTGGTGGTGATCGACGAGCGCCTGGCCTTCTGCGGCGGCCTCGACCTCACGATCCGGCGGTGGGACGATTGCCGCCACGATCCCGGCAACAGCCGGCGCGTCGACCCGGCCGGCAAGCCCTATCACCCGTTCCACGACGTCCAGATGATGGTCGATGGAGAGGCCGCGCAGGCGCTTGCCGAACTGGCGCGGCGGCGCTGGGAGCGCGCCGCCTGCGAGCGCCTGCCGCGCTGCGCGGTGCCGGCGGAGGAGGCTGCCGACAGCTGGCCCGCGCGCGTGGCGCCGGATTTCCGCGATGTCGCGGTCGGCATCGCGCGCACCGAGCCGCCCTATTCCGACCAGGAGGAGGTGCGCGAGGTGGAGGCCCTGTTCCACGACATGATCGGCCAGGCGCGGCGCAGCATCTATGTCGAGAGCCAGTATCTCGCCTGCGGCGGCTTCGCCCGCGCGCTCGCCGCGGCGATGCGCCGGCAGCCGCAGCTGGAAGCGGTCCTGGTCTGCCCGCGCACCTATCACGGCGCACTGGAGCGGACGGTGATGCTGGCCGGAAGGGCGCGGCTCATGCGCGTGCTGCGCAAGGCCGGCGTCGCCACGCGCGTGCTGATCGCCGCGCCGCGCATCCGGCAAGCCGGCAGCGGCGATGGCGCGCGGCAGATCGACGTCTCCGTCCACGCCAAGCTGATGATCGTCGACGATCGCTATCTGCGCATCGGCTCGGCCAATCTGTGCAACCGCTCCATGGGCACCGATACCGAATGCGACGTGGCCGTGGCGGCCGGCGCCGATGCCGAGGCGCGGGCGGCGATCGCGCGCCTGCGCAATCGGCTGATCGCCGAGCATTGCGGCGCCGAACCGGCCGAGGTGGAAAGCGCGCTCGTCCGCACCGGCTCGCTGATCGCCGCCGTGAAGGCGCTGCCGCGCCGGGCGCACCACCTGCATGCGATCAATTATGACTCGAACGAAGCCGTGCCCGCCTCCGCCCCCGTTCCGGTCCTGGCGGCCGTGGCTGATCCGGCGCGCCCCATCGATCCGACGCAACTGATTGGCGACGGCAAGGCGCTCGGCCGCTCGCGCCGTCGCACCCTGCTGGCCGTGGCTGGCGTGGTGCTGGCGATCGCCTTCGTCCTGGCGCTGTCGCTGGCCTGGACCATGACGCCGCTGGCGGCGTGGGCCGATCCGGCGCTGTGGCAAGGCTGGTTCGGCGCGCTCGACGGGCCCTGGGCCATTCTCGCGGTGATCGCGCTGTTCGTGCTGGCGGGGCTGGTGGTGTTTCCGGTGACGCTGCTGATCGCCGCCACCGCGGCGTTTTTCGGGCTGTGGCCGGGCTTGCTCTATGCCGGTGCCGGCGTGCTGGCCAGCGCGCTCACCACCTACGGCCTCGGCCGCTGGCTGGGGCCCAATGGCCTGCGCCAGTTCTTTGGTCCGCGGGTCAATTTTCTGGTGCGCAGCTTTGCGCGGCGGGGCATTCCGGCGGTGACACTGGTCCGCATCGTGCCGGTGGCGCCGTTCAGCCTGATCAACCTGGCGGCGGGCGCCATCCGCATCCCGGTCCTGCACTATACCATCGGCACCGTGCTCGGCCTCGCGCCGGGCCTTGGCTTGATGTCGCTGTTGGGCGACAATCTGAGCGAGCTGCTGCGCCGCCCGAGCCTGGGCGGGGTCGCCATCGTCCTCGGCGTCATCGCCGGGACCGTCGCCCTCGCATTGGCGGCCCAGGCCTTCGTCACCAGGAGGCGCGGGCCGCGGCGGCGCCGCGGCGAGCTTGCCAAGGAAGCCCCGCCATGAAAGCAATTCCGAACCACCGATATGTCAGGTCATAAGAGCGCGGACCACTACCCCAAGCCCCGCAAGCATGCGCGCATCCTGACCTGGAACATCCACCGCGCCATCGGGCTCGACCTGCGCTACGATCTGGAGCGCGTCATCGCTGCGATCCGGCCGCACGACCCCGACATCGTCGCGCTGCAGGAGGTGGATTCACGCGGCCATGAGCCGACCGCCTTGCCGCTCGCCAAGCTGAAGCAGGTGCTGGGCAGCCACGCGGCGGAGGCACGCACCATCGTGGCGCCGGACGGGCATTACGGCCATGTGCTCATCAGCCGCTGGCCGCTGCACGACATCCAGATCCACAAGCTGCATGTCTCGCGGCGCGAGACGCGCTGCGCCATCGAGGCGACGGTCGAGAGCCCCTATGGCGAGATCCGCGTCATCGCCGCCCATCTGGGCCTCAGGCCCAACGAGATCGCGCCGCAGATGGAGATCTTCCGCCCGCTGGTCGAGGGCCAGACCGGCGGCCTCTTGATGATGGGCGATTTCAACGACTGGCACGGGCGCATCCGCTCGTCGCTCACCACCCTCGTCCCCACCCACACGACGCAGAAGACCTTCCCCTCCTGGCGGCCGATGCTCAATCTCGACCGCATCTACTGCCGGCCCGGCAGCGCGCTCATCCATTCCTGGATCGAGCGTAATGCGCGGCGCTGCTCCGACCACCTGCCGGTCTTCGCCGATGTCGATTTGTCGGTGATGGCCCGCGTGCCGGTGCAGGCGGTGGAAGACGACGCGGATTAGACTCCAAGCAACTCGCGGAGCGCCGGCGCCAGGCCCGGCGCGGCGGCGAGGATCTTGTTGCCCTTCGCCATGGCGTCCGGGCCGCCGAAGAAATCGTTGTGCCAGCCGCCGGCTTCCTTCACCAGCACCAGCCCGGCGGCCACGTCCCAGGCGTTGATATGCGCCTCGTAATAGCCGTCGAAGCG
>JAEUKU010000353.1 GCA_016794075.1 Rhodospirillaceae bacterium | reverse complement strand
CGAGACGCACGGCATGCGCAATGTCGGCACCACGCCCGCCACCTATCTGGTCTTCGAGTTCCATTCGCCCGCGGCAGTGGCGCTGAAAACCGAGGCCCAGCGTCAGGCGCGCGCCAGGCGCGCCGCCGAGAAGGCCGCGCGGAAGGCGGCGAAGCAGCGTGGGGCGCGCGGCATCCTGAAGCGGATCGGCAAGCTGCTGAAGCCGTTCGGCTAGCGGTTGCTCAGGCGATGCGCCGCGCGGTCTGCTCGGCCAGAGCCGCGCCGAAGACCTCCGGCGTCAAGCCCTCCACCAGCGCGCGGCGCATGAGCTGGGCCTGTGTTTCCGGCGCCAGGCCGCCGATCGGCGGATCGCGGTCCAGATTCGTCGGGAAGGAGTAACCCTCGGCACAGGCGGCGATGGCATTGGCGCATTGCACGGCATCGAGGCTATCGCGCAGCGCCAGCAGCGCCGGATAGAGCGCCGCGCACATGCGCGTGCGGTCGACGCTTTCCATCGCCCGGCCATAGGCCGAGGAGACCTGGAGCAGGTTCGCCATGCGGCGGATGTCCCTGGTGCGGTTGCTGCCCGCCGCATGGAACAGCGCGGGATTGAAGAAGACCGCGTCCCCCTTTACCAGCGGCAGCTGGACACGATGCTCGGCGAAATAAGCGATGAAGTCCGGCCGCTGCCAGGCGAGGTAGCCCGGCTCATAGAGTTGCGAGTATGGGAGATAGAGTGTCGGCCCGCTCTCGACCGGCATGTCGCAATGGGCGATTGCGCCCTGCAGGGTCAGGACCGGCGACAGGCGATGCGCATGTGCCGGAAACCGCGCCAAATCCTCAGGAATCTGGAATCCCATGTGGTAGTCGCGGTGCGGCGACTGCGCCTCGCCGCCCGGATTGACCACGTTCACCTGCGAGGTGATCTGGTAGTTGGGGCCGAGCCACGCCTCGCTCACCAGCGCGATCGCCTCGTTCGCGTAGTAGCGCGCGAAGCCCGCTGGATCGCGCAGGCAGAACTTCTCTAGCGCGTTCCAGATGCGGTCATTGGCGCCCGGCTTGGCGAAATGATCGCCGGCATTTCTGTTGCCGGCGCGCTGTTCGGTGATCATGGCATCGAACTGCGCGGTGGCGGCATCGACCACCGCCGGATCGGCGAAGGCGCGCTGGAAGACCAGGATGCCGGGGCCGTTCATCATCACATCGGCCCATTCCGCCATCACCGCGCGGCGGGCGGTCTCGTCCCTCGCGATACGGCGCACGTCGTCACCGTTATAGACCGGCACGTTGCGCTCGACTGCCTTGACATAGGGATAAGCGGCGGCATCGGTCGTGCGCTCCACCAACCGACGGAAATCGTCCAGTCGGCAATCGGCGTCGGAGAGCCAGATGTTGCTGCGGTTCGGGGCTGAATCCATGGGCGTTACTGGGGTGAGCTAGGTGGATAGCTGGATTATAGAACGAACACGCAAGGGTGCGAGCATCTTCGTCGCAGCCTCCTCCACACGTCACCCCGGCTTTGTGCCGGGGTCCATCATGGAAACGCGAGGGCCACGCCTCGCGCGCACGAATGGCCAGCGAGGCGCCCTCAGCGGTCGCAGCGGCGGCGAAATTGATCCCGGCAGAAGGCCGGGATGACCACCGTGAGGGAAGTTCGACGCTATCGACGATTGCCCAAAACGAGGAAGGCCGGAGCTTGCGCTCCGGCCTTCGCCAACCCGTCGCTCCGGAAGCGGCTTAGCGCTTCGAGAACTGGAAGCTGCGGCGCGCCTTGGCGCGACCGTATTTCTTGCGCTCGACGGTGCGGCTGTCGCGGGTCAGGAAGCCGCCCTGCTTCAGCGCCGACCGCAAATCGGGCTCGAACAGGGTGAGCGCGCGGCTGATGCCATGACGGACCGCGCCGGCCTGGCCGGAGAGGCCGCCGCCGACCACGGTGCAGACGACGTCGAACTGGCCCAGGCGGTTCACGATCGAGAACGGCTGGTTGATCATCATGCGCAGCACGGGACGGGCGAAATAGACGGTGATGTCGCGGTCGTTGACGGTCACCTTGCCGCTGCCCGGCTTCAGCCAGACGCGGGCGATGGCGTCCTTGCGGCGGCCGGTCGCGTAGGAGCGGCCCTGCGCGTCGACCTTGCGCTCGCGCTTCGGCGCGGCGACGGGAGCAGCCGCCGCCTTCGTGGCGCCGCCCAGGTCCTTCAGATCGGTCAGGCGCTGAGGTTCGTTGGCCATGTTACGCGCTCCGCTTGTTCTTCGGGTTCATCTTGCCGACATCCAGCACTTCCGGCTGCTGGGCGGCATGGGTGTGCTCGGCGCCGGCGAAGACGCGCAGGTTCTTCATCTGCTGCCGGCCCAGGGGCCCGCGCGGAACCATGCGCTCGACGGCCTTCACGATGGCGCGCTCGGGGAACTTGCCGCCGAGCTGCTTGCCCATGGTGATTTCCTTGATGCCGCCCGGATGGCCGGTGTGCCAGTGGAACACCTTGTCCTGCAGCTTGTTGCCGGTGACCTTCACCTTGGCGGCATTGATGATGATGACGTTGTCGCCGCAATCCATGTGCGGGGTGAAAGTCGGCTTGTGCTTGCCGCGCAGGCGGTTCGCCACAATGGAAGCCAGGCGACCGAGAACGACGCCGTCGGCGTCGATCAGGATCCACTTCTTGACCACCTCGCTCGGCTTGGCGGAATAGGTCTTCATGGTGTTTGCTCCTCTGGGCCGGCCGGACGCCACGGCGCCACTCCGGCAATCGGCGGTTCGTATAGAGGGCCGGCCGAGGACCGTCAACCGATAATATTACTTCAATTGCAATGACTTACGATTTCGGTATTATGATACCACAAGCACTTATGCCGCCAATCTCGACATTTTCGCGACCTTTGGCGAATATAACCGGCATGGACGACCATGTCGCCCGACCCTGACTACGAGCTGATCTCAGCCGCAGAGCTGAACCGGCAGATGATGCCGCGCGTCGCCGTGCCCGAGCATGAGCGCTGGTTGTCGGCCGATCTGGCGCGCGGCGAGGCATTGCGGCTGACACTGGCCGGCGACTACGACGTCCGCTACGGCACCGGCCCCCGGCAGGTCGCGGACCTGTTCCCGGCGCCCGGCCCGCGAACGCCGATCGTGCTGTTCTTCCACGGCGGTTTCTGGCGCGGTCTGTCCAAGGACCATGTGCGCCACGTCGCCGTGCCGCTGGCCGAGGCCGGAATCGCCGCGGTGCTGCCGAACTACGATCTCTGCCCGCAGGTATCCCTGGCGACCGTCGTGGACCAGGCGCGCCAGGCCCTGTTGTGGACCCGGATGCAGGCGCCACAACTCAACGGCGATCCCAATCGCATCTTCCTCGCCGGCAATTCCGCCGGCGCCCACCTCGCGGCGATGCTGATGGCGGAAGACTGGACGCGCCACGGCCTCGCCCGCTCGCCCATCGCCGGCGCCATCCTGGTCACCGGCATCTACGACCTGCGTCCAGTGCTGCGCATCCAGGTGAACGACGATACGCGGCTGGCGCCTGAGGACGTGCTGCCACTCAGCCCGCAATTCCGGCCGATCCGCGCGCCGGCGCCGGCCATCGTCGCCGTCGGCGGGGACGAGCCGCCGCTGTGGATCGAGCAATCGCGCCGCTTCGCCGCCAAGCTCGTCCGGGCCGGCGGCAAGGCCGAGCTCATGGTCCTGCCTGGGCTCAACCACTTCTCCATCACCGCGTCGCTCCGCGATGCCGGCGCGCCGCTCACCGCCGCGATGCTCCGATTGGTTGGCGCATGACCATGATGCCCGCGATGCCGCAAGCGCTCTACGACCGCATCGGCGCCACCTACGACGCGACGCGCCACGCCGAGCCGGCCATCGTCGACCTGCTGATCGAACTCCTCGATCTGCGGCAGGAGGCGCCCATTCTGGATATCGGCTGCGGCACCGGCAACTACACCAACGCGCTGCATCAGCGCGGCGTCTCGATGGTGGGCCTCGACCGCTCCGGGTTGATGCTGCGCACCGCGCAGGGCAAGGCGCGGCAGCTGCCGCTGATCGGTGCCGACGCCGCCGCCCTGCCCTTTCCCAATCGTTCCTTCGGCGGCGCCGTCTGCACGCTCGCCCTGCATCACTTCGAGGACCTGGAAGCGACCTTCGCCGAGGCCGCGCGCGTGCTCAGGAACGGCCGCCTGGTGATTCTGACCGCGCTGCCGGAACAGATCATGCGCTACTGGCTGCGCGCATATTTCCCGCGCATGATGCAGCGCAGCGCCGACCAGATGCCGGATTGGAGCACGATCGAGATCGCGCTGCGCCGCGCCGGATTCCGCACCTGGTCGCAGCGCCTGTACTGGATGCCGCAGCAGCCGGTGGATTTGTTTCTTTACAGCGGCAAGCACCAACCCCATCTTTACCTCGACGAGCGCGTGCGGGCGAACATCTCGTCCTTCGCCAATCTGGCGGATCGCGACGAGATCGGCGTCGGGCTCGAGCGGCTCAAGCGCGACCTGGCGCAGGGCCGTTTCGAGCACGCGACCGCAGAATACGAAGACGTGGGCGGCGACTACCTGTTCATCGCGGCTCAGGTCTGACCGCCGGTTTGACCGCTGCAGGAGGGCCCGGAATGACCATTGCCAACGACCTGGTGCTGCGCCACGACGACTCCGGCATCACGCGCCTGACCTTGAACCGCCCGGAGGCGCGCAACGCCCTGTCGCTCGAGATGATGCGGCAATTCATGGCCCATCTCGAATCCATGGCGCATGATCCCGCGGTGCGCGTGGTCATCCTGTCCGGCAACGGTCCCGCCTTCTGCGCCGGCCACGACCTGAAGGAATTGCGCGCCGACGGCACTCCCGGCTTCTATGCCAAGGTCTTCGCGCTGGCCAGCCGCATCATGCTGGCGATCACCGAGATGCCGCGCCCGGTGATCGCGGAGGTGCACGGCATCGCCACCGCCGCGGGAGCCCAACTGGTCGCCACCTGCGACCTCGCGATCGCCGCGGACAATGCGCGCTTCGCCACCCCGGGGGTCAATATCGGCCTGTTCTGCTCGACGCCGATGGTGGCGCTGAGTCGCGCCGTCGCCAGCAAGCACGCGATGGAAATGCTGCTGACCGGCGACATGATCGGCGCCGCCGAGGCGCAGCGCATCGGCCTCATCAACCGCGCCGTGCCGGAAGCCGAACTCGCCGGCGCCGCCCTGGCGCTGGCGCGGAAGATCGCGGCCAAGTCGGTCTACACCCTGAAGACCGGCAAGGGCGCCTTCTACCGGCAGCGCGAAATGGACCTGAAGCACGCCTATGACTATGCCGCGCACATCATGACCGAAAACATGCAGGCGATCGACGCGGCGGAGGGGATCGACGCCTTCCTGCAGAAGCGGCAACCCGCCTGGCAGGATTGCTAAGCCCGACCGGCCGCGGCTAGCGCGTCAGGTTCTTCAGCGGATCGACCGCCTTGGTGCCTTGGCGCAGCTCGAAGTGCAGCTGCGGCGTCTCGACATTGCCGCTGCTCCCCACCCGGGCGATGGTCTGGCCCTGCCTCACCTTGTCGCCCTTCTGCACCAGCAGCGACGAATTGTGGGCATAGGCGGTGACCCAGCCGTCGGCGTGACGCAGCAGCACCATGTTGCCGAAGCCGCGCAACTCGTTGCCGGCATAGGCGACAGTGCCATCCGCGGAAGCCAGCACCGGCGCGCCCGCCGGGGCGGCGATGTTGATGCCGTCGTTGCGCTGGTTGTCCTTCGTCGGACCGAACCTGGCGATGACCTTGCCGTCGACCGGCCAGATGAAGGCGCTGTCCGGCTTCACGTCCGGCAGCGAATCGCCTTTCGGCGTCGGCGGCGCGGGCGCCGGCTCGATCGCCGCCACCTCGGGCGCAGGCTGGGCGGCCGGCGCCGGATTCGGCTGGCTCGCCTGCGGCGCGGGCTGCAGCGGCGGCAGGCCGGATGCGGTCACGCCGCCGCCGAGATCCTGCGGCGCGGCGGGTGTCGCCTGTGGCTGCACGGTTTCCTGTGGCTGCCCGATCGGCTGCGGCGCAGAGATCGCCGGCGGCGGCGCGGCGGGTTGCGGCGCACCGGCGCTTGGCACGAAAGGCTGCGGCTCTGGCTGCTGCTGCGGCGCCGCGGCGACGGCGGTGGGCGCATCGGCCCCGGTCGGCAGGATCAGACGCTGCCCAACTTGCAGCGTATAGGGCGGGCGCAGGTCGTTGAGCTGGATCAGCGCGCTGATCGAGACGCCCTGGCGCGCGGCGATCCCGGAGACGGTGTCGCCACGCTGCACGACGTAGTCGCCGCGCGGCTGCAGGGTCAGGCGCTGGCCGGCGTGCAGCGCGTAGGGCGGCGTCAGCTTGTTGAGGTCGATCAGCGTGCGGATGGGCGTATTGGTCCGCTCCGACACCACCGCGACGGTGTCGCCCGGGGCGACG
>JAEUKU010000345.1 GCA_016794075.1 Rhodospirillaceae bacterium | reverse complement strand
CGCGCGGACGTCGCGACGATCTCGCCGAAGGGGGTGACGCGGTTCTGCAGCGGCATGGCGCGAGGATATCACGCGCGGTGACGGGAAGCGGCAGGAGGCTATTGCCGATCCCGACTACTGCCTGCTGCCGGTGGCGAGCGGCTTGGTCTTGGGGTCGAGGGCGGCCTGCTTGCCCGGCGTGCCGATCTCGTCCAGCGCGGCGCGCGCGAGGTCGAATTCGAGGTATTCGCGCAGGCGGCTGTCGGTGACCGACTTGAAACGCGCGGCGGCGGAGCTCTCGTCGCCGTGCAGCAGGGCCCATTGGCCGAGATAGAAATCGGCGTCGAAGCGCTGGCCCAGCGCCTCGTCGCCCTCGGCTTCCGCCGCCGCCTGCTCGACGGCCGCGATGCTCCCCTCACCGAGGAAGAGATCGACGATCGGCCGCGGCCAGGCCTGGTCCTGGTGCGCCTTGGCATAGGCGGCGAGGCGGCCCTGGGCGTCCGCGCGCTGGCCGTCGCGCGATTCGGCGACGAAGAGCAGCAGGCGCAGGAACGGCTCCTCCGGGTCCTTCGCCACGGCAAGCTGGAAATCGGCGATGGCCTTGTCGAGGTCGTCATCGATCATCCGCGCCGTCGCGCGGTTGGCGTAATAGGAGCCGGAATCCGGCAGGAGCTCGATGGCGCGGGAGAAATCCTTGACCGCCTTGTCGATCTCGCCCTCGGCCAGCCAGACCAGGGCGCGGCCGTTCCAGGCCTCGGCGTCGTGGCGATTGAGCCGGATGGCGCGGGAGAAATCGCCGACCGCCTCGGGATAGCGTGCCAGCTGGTGATAGAGATAGCCACGGTCGCGATAGGCCTCGGGCCAGTCATGGGCGAAATCGATGGCGCGGCCGTAATCGGCCAGCGCCTTGTCGTAGTCGCGCAGCGCCCGCCACGCGTCGCCCCGCTCATTCGAAGCCACCGCGCTTTTCGGCTGGTGCTTCAGCACGGAATCGAAATCGGCGATCGCCTGGTCGAACTGCTTCAGCCGCGCGGCGGCAATGCCGCGATAAAGCTTGAGGTCGGGCGAGTCCGCGTGGTCGACGGCCAGCAGCGAAAAATCGGCGAAGGCGGCCTTCAGCCCGGCCTGGTCGCCCTGCTCCAGCGCCATGCGGCCGCGCAGATAGCGCGCCGGGCCGAAGCCGGCATCGAGCGCCAAGGCGCGGTCGAGATCGCCGCGCGCTTCGGCGTCGCGCTCGGCATAGCGGCCCCAGATGGCGCGCAGCACATGCAGATCAGCGCGCGTCGGTGCGGCGGCGATGGCGGCGCCGAGATCGGCGAGTGCCTGCTCGGCCTGGTCCTTGCTGGAGGTGCGATAGTGGCGGTCCGCGCCCGGACCGGCGACGAAATCCCGCATCCGCGCATCGGCCGGCAGGAAGGGCTGGATGCGCGCGGCAAAGACCGCGACCGGCACGGCGACGGCGAGATAGTCGTAGTAGTTCGGGTCGTCGACGGCGAGCGTCATGCCGTAGGAGGCCTCGGTGTCGACGCCCTCCACCGCGATGACCGAGACGGAGAGAGCGGCGACGCGCGTCTCCTGGCTCACCGGATCGCGCACCAGGAGCGGCCCGCCGGAATTGCCCGGGATGGTGACGCAATCGTGCTGCCAGCCCGAGGCATAGATCTGCCCCAGGATGCGGCAGCTGGGATCCTCCCACAACGTCGCCACCGTCTTGTCGCCGGGCAGGCCCAGCGAACGTGCCGGCATCGAGGCGCCGCCGCGCAGCACATCGCGCGTCGTCACCGGCGCCAGCTTCAGATAGCCGTAGCCGTATTCCGGCGCGCCGAGGCAGGTGTCGAGCTTCAGCAGCGCCCAATCCTCCCAGCCGTTGCGCTCGACCGCTTCGGTGCGCACCAGCAAGGCGGAGCTGTCGGTGGCGTGGATGAATTCGCCCCAGGCCACCGGCTTGGCGCGGGTGGCGATGGCGAAATGGTCGAGATCGGCGATATCCGGGCCGAGCGCGCCCTGGCCGAGATAGAAGGTGCTCGTCTTGCTCTCATCCACCTGCGCCCCGCCGGCGGCGACGTGATAGGCGGTCAGCACATGGCAGGGCGAAACCAGGAAGGCGGTGCCGGCGGCGAACTGGCCGTCGCCGGCTTCATGGACCAACATGCCGATGGGGCCGGATTCGGCGCCCTGCTGGCGCGCGACCGCGCGGCGGTCATCGTCGCCAAAGCTGACCGCGGCGGCCGGCGTCGCGCCCAGATGGACCGCCAGGAACGCCAGGGCGGCAACCGCGCCCGAGACCGCAATTCGCCAACGCCGCATGCACGGGACCCCAGATAGGCCCGGATGGCATGAACCAACCGGGCGATTGCCCCCAGCCAGACCGATACGTGGCATTTAAGATAAACGACGCCGACCCGGTGTCCAGCATTCAAGCGGCGCGCGCCATCACATCCAGGTGCGGGAAAGTGGCGAAAATATGGTTAGCGCCCAGGGCGATCAGCGGAGATTCAAGGTGAGGGCTTCGACCCTCATGCGTTCGCCGGTTCCGGCGATGCCGGGCATATCGCCGACGTCGAAATCGTATTGCGGGCAGCGGGTGAAGCCGAGATCGAGATAGAGCCGCCGCGCCGCCGCCTGGAAGGGGGCGTTGTGCAGGGCCAGGATCGGCGCGCCGATGGCCCGCGCCCGACTGATGGCGGCCTCGATCAGGCGCCGGCCGAGGCCATGCCCCCGCGCGGCGGGATCGACCGCCAGCGCGCGCAATCCGGCCCAGCCTTTCGGCCAGCCGAGCTCCTCGCTGGCGGCGTCGGGAAACAGGCTGACGGTGCCGCGCAACCCGCCATCGGCTGCGCCGACGACCAGGATCTCGCAGGCCTCCTGCTGGCCCGGATCGAGCGCCAGGGCGCGCAGGTTCTCGCGATAGGCACGGAAGATGCCGGGCGGCATGTCCGCGCGGTACTGCGCGTTGGCGCGCAGCAGCAGTGCCGCCACGTCGTCGAACTCGGCCGGTTCGGCGTAGCGCACCACCCAATCGCGCGGCGCCACGCTGCGGCGCAAGCTGCGGGAACCCATGACCCGGCCTCCAGCATAGAACGGAGGAACCATGACAGAATCCTGCCGCGCGTGCCTGTGAAGCCCGTCACAGATTCGGCGCGGATGGGTCGCTTAGCCCATAATGGCTAGTCCGGGTACGTCTTAAGGCAGGCTCAGCATCCGGCCGAGCGGCTGGCCGCCCAGGATATGCACATGATAGTGGGGCACCTCCTGGTGTCCGTGGCCGCCGGTATTGGCGATCAGGCGATAGCCGCTCTCGGCGATGTCCATGTCCTGGGCGATCTTCGAAATGGCGCGGGCCATGGCGGCGATCTCCGCCTCGCTGGCGCGGGCGCCGAAATCCTGCGCCGAGACATAGGCGCCCTTGGGGATCACCAGCACATGCACCTTGGCCTGGGGGCGGATGTCCTTGAAGGCCAGCACATGGGCGTCCTCGTAGACGGTGCTGTTGGGAATCTCGCCGCGCAGGATCCTGGCGAAGATGTTGTTCGGATCATAGGCCATCGCGAAGCTCCCCTCTCAATCGGCGCGGAAATCGTCGGGGGCGGTCGGCTTGCGCGAGGCCTTCTCGACCAGGCCCGACGTGCCTTCGCGCGCCGCCAGCTTCGCCCACACCTCGTCCGGCCGCACCTCGCATTCCGCCCACAGCACCAGCAGGTGATAGAGCAGGTCGGCGCTCTCGCCGACCACGCCGTCGCGGTCGCGGGCGACAGCGGCGATGGCGGTCTCCATGCATTCCTCGCCCAGCTTCTGCGCGATGCGCGCGCGGCCCTCGGCGAACAGCTTCGCCGTATAGGACGCCCCGGCATCGCCGCCTTTGCGTGCAAGAATGGTGGCGAAGAGGCGGTCGAGGATGGCGGCCTGGTGCTCGGTCATGGTGTCACTCCTCTGTTGCCGGGCGCGACTACAGCCGCATCGGCAGTCCGGCCTTGGCCATGTGGGCCTTGGCCTCGGCGATGGTATAGGTGCCGAAGTGGAAGATCGAGGCCGCCAGCACCGCAGTCGCATGCGCGTCCCGAATACCTTCAACGAGATGGTCGAGCGTGCCGACGCCGCCCGAGGCGATGACCGGCACGCGCACCGCGTCGGCGATCGCGCGGGTCAGCGGGATGTTGTAGCCTTGCTTGGTGCCGTCGCGGTCCATCGAGGTGACCAGCAATTCGCCGGCGCCGGTCGCCGCCATGCGGCGCGCGAAATCGACCGCGTCGATGCCGGTCGGGTTGCGGCCGCCATGGGTGAAGATTTCGTAGCGGTCGGGCGCCACCTGCTTGGCGTCGATCGAGACGGTGATGCATTGCGCACCGAACTTCTCCGCCGCCTGGCGCACGAAATCAGGGTCCTTCACCGCGGCGGTGTTGATTGAGACCTTGTCGGCACCGGCCAGCAGCAGGGTGCGGATGTCCTCGATCCTGCGCACGCCGCCGCCGACGGTGAGCGGCATGAAGCAGGCCGAGGCCGTCTTCGCCACCACGTCATAGAGCGTGTCGCGGTTCTCGTGGCTGGCCACGATGTCGAGGAAGCAGAGCTCATCGGCGCCGGCGGCATCGTAGATCTTCGCCTGCTCGACCGGATCGCCGGCATCGACCAGGTTGAGGAAATTGATGCCCTTGACGGTGCGGCCGTCCTTCACGTCCAGGCAGGGGATGACGCGCATTTTCAGCATGGAGTCGCGCCCGACATAAGACTCCCTCCCCCGAAACGGGGCAGGGCAGGGGTGGGGGCAGCGTGCGAAAATTGTCGAGTGCGGAGGCGCGGCTGCCCGCTCCCTAACCCTCCCCCCTTCGGGTGGAGGGGACAAAACGTGCGATCTGCCAACATCCTCATCACGCCGCCTGCTTCAGGTGCTGGAGCGCGGCGGTCAGGTCGAGGCGGCCGTCGTAGATGGCGCGGCCGGAGATGACGCCTTCGATGCCGCCGCCGCCCGCGCGCGTCGAGGGCGCGATCTTCACCAGCGCGTCGATGTCGGCGAGCGAGGAGACGCCGCCGGAGGCGATCACCGGAATCGAGATTTCGCGGGCCAGCGCCGCGGTGCTGGCCACGTTGACGCCCTGGAGCAAACCGTCGCGGTCGATGTCGGTGTAGACGATCGCTGACACCCCAACGTCTTCGAATTTCTGGGCCAGCTCCAAGGCGGTCACGTCGCTGGTCTCGGCCCAGCCTTCGACCGCGACCATGCCGCCCTTGGCGTCGATGCCGACGACAACGCGGCCGGGAAACTTGCGGCAGGCCTCGGCCACCAGCGCCGGGTTCTTCAGCGCCACGGTGCCGAGGATGACGCGCTCGACGCCCTGGGTCAGCCAGTCCTCGATGCGCGCCAGGTCGCGGATGCCGCCGCCGAGCTGCACCGGAATGTCGACCGCGCCGAGGATCGCCGACACCGCGTCGGCATTGACCGGCCGGCCGGCGAAGGCGCCGTTGAGGTCGACCAGGTGCAGCCATTCGGCGCCGGCCGCCGCGAAGCGGCGTGCCTGGTCCGCCGGATCGGTGTTGAAGACGGTCGCCTGCGCCATGTCGCCCTTCACCAGGCGCACGCATTGGCCGTCCTTCAGATCGATGGCGGGAAACAGGATCACGCCAGGTCCTTCCAGAAATACAATCCGGCGACGAACTTGCCGTCGACCCGCGCGTAATGCGGATGGCGGCCGATCTCGTGATAGCCGAGCGAGCGGTAGAGGGTGATCGCCGCCTCCTGCGTCTCACGCACGTCGAGGTTCAGCGTGCCCACGCCGCGCTCGCGGGCGCGATCCTCGACGGCGACCGCGATCATGCGGGCGAGGCCGTGGCCGCGCGCCCAGGGGGCGATGAAGCTGGTGGTGAGCTGCGCGGTATGCGCCTGCGCCTCGTTGTTCTTGGTCGGGCGCACGAGCTGCGCCGAGCCGACGATGACGCCGTCCAGCCGGCCGACGAACAGCGTGCGGTCGGGCACCAGCAGCACGCCCTTCCAGTAGCTCTCCATCACGTCGCGGCGCGGCGGGCTCAGCCAGCCGAAGCCGCCGCCGGCCTGGATCGCGTCGTCCGCCGCCTGGCAGAGATCGGCGAGGTCGCCACGCGAAAGCTTGTCGACGATCTCCACCCTGGTGTCCACCGGCGGCGTCTCGATCTTGGGCATCTCGCTCATCAGGGCCTCCAGGCCAGGAAACGGCCGAGAAGAGCCAGCCCGACATGCTGGCTCTTCTCGGGGTGGAACTGCACGCCGACCAGGTTGTCGCGCCCGATCATGGCGACGACGGGGCCGCCATAATCCACCTCCGCCATGACATCTTGCGGACGCTCGGCGACGAAGTGGTAGGAGTGCACGAAATAGGCATGGTCGCCGGTCTTCGTCGCGCCCAGCACCGGGTGATCGGGCGTCTTGAGCTGGAGGTCGTTCCAGCCCATCTGCGGAATGCGCAGGCTCTTGTCGGCGGGATCGAGCACGACCACGCGGCCCTTGATCCAGCCGAGGCCCCGGGTCGTGCCGAACTCGATGCCGAGATCGGCCATCAGCTGCATGCCGACGCAGATGCCGAGGAAGGGCTTGCCGACCTTCAGCACCTGCTCCTCGAGGGCTTCGACCATCCCGGGCAGGGAATCGAGGCCGCGCTTGCAATCGGCGAAGGCACCGACGCCGGGCAGCACAATCTTGTCGGCGCTGCGGATGTCTTCCGGCCGCGCGGTGACCAGCACGCGCGCGCCATGATCATCGGCGGCCGCAACCAATGCCTTCTCGGCGGAGCGGAGATTTCCGGCCCCGTAATCGACGATCGCGACGATCATGGATCGGGTCCGGGCTAGGGGCGGCGAATGTGGTGGTGGCGC
>JAEUKU010000337.1 GCA_016794075.1 Rhodospirillaceae bacterium | reverse complement strand
GGCCGAAATCATCATCATCATGCCGAGCGTGGCGAGCAGCATCAGGATCGGCAGCTCGAACCGCGCCATGCCCTCGCGCTCGGCATAGGAAAACGACATCCAGATTGCGAACGCGGCGGCGATCAGCGTCAGCACCTTGGCGAAGACCGCGAAGCTGTCGACCACGAAATGGCCGTTGAAGGCCTGCTGCGGCATGGCGGTGTCGAGGCTGAGCACCATCACGGCCGCCACCGCCATGATCGCCATGGTGAGCAGGCCGATGGCGCGCATCGCCCGGTCGCCGAGGAAGGCGCCGGCGATCAGCAGGGCCATGCCGGCGACAGCGACCCAGATCTCCGGCAAAGCAAGGCTGGCATTCATCTCCATGTCACTGGCCCTCCCCGGCCGGCTCGGCCGCTTCGGCGGGCTGCTCCGTCGCCGGCGCTTCGGTGCCAGGCAGCTCGGTCGCAGGCGCGGCGGCCGCGGGCGCGATCAAGGCCGGCACCGGCTGCGTGCCAGTCGCGACCTGATAATTGGCGATCAGCTGGTCGACCGCCGGGCCGGTGATCGAGGTGAAGCTCGCCGGATAGATGCCCATCCACAGCACGATCAGGATCAGCGGCGCGAAGATCGCGATCTCGCGCGGGCTCAGATCCAGCATCGCCCGCACATCGTCCTTCTCCAGCTTGCCGAACACAACCCGGCGGTAGAGCCAGAGCATGTAGGCGGCGCCCAGGATCATGCCGGTGGTGATGAACAGCGCCAGCCAGGTGCTGGCCTGGAACGCGCCGGCCATCACCAGGAACTCGCCGATGAAGCCGCTGGTGCCCGGCAGGCCGACCGAGGCCATGGTGAAGATCATGAAGGCGAAGGCATAGCGCGGCATGTTGTTGACCAGGCCGCCATAGCGCGCGATCTCGCGGCTGTGCAGGCGGTCGTAGACGACGCCGACGCAGAGGAAGAGCGCCGCCGAGACGATGCCGTGGCTCAGCATCTGGAATATGGCGCCCTCGATGCCCTGCCGGTTGAAGGTGAAGGTGCCGGCGGTGACGAATCCCATATGCGCGACCGAGGAATAGGCGATCAGCTTCTTCATGTCGCTCTGCGCCAGGGCGACGAGCGAGGTGTAGATGACGGCCACCACGCTCAGCGCGAAAACCAGCGGCGCCAGGGTCAGCGAGGCATCGGGCAGCATCGGGATGGAGAAGCGGAGGAAGCCGTATCCGCCCATCTTCAGCAGTACGCCGGCCAGGATCACCGAGCCCGCCGTCGGCGCCTCGACGTGGGCGTCGGGCAGCCATGTGTGGACCGGCCACATCGGCACCTTGACCGCGAAGGAGGCGAACAAGGCGAGCCACAGCCAGATCTGCAGGCCGGGGTCGAATTTCTGCGTCATCAGGGTCGGGATGTCGGTGGTGCCGGCGATGTCGTACATAGTCAGGATGGCGACCAGCATCAGCACCGAGCCGGCCAGCGTGAACAGGAAGAACTTGAAGGCCGAATAGACCCGGCGCGGCCCGCCCCAGATGCCGATGATGATGAACATCGGGATCAGCACACCTTCGAAGAAGACGTAGAAGGCGACGAAATCCAGCGCGCAGAAGGTGCCGACCATCAGCGTTTCCAGCGCCAGGAACGCGATCATGTATTCCTTGACCCGGACCTCGATCGCTTCCCAGCTGGCCAGGATGCAGATCGGCGTCAGCAGGGTCGACAGGATGACGAAGGGCATCGAGATGCCGTCGACGCCCATGCGATAGGCGATGTTGAGGACCGGAATCCACTCCGCCCGCTCCTCGAACTGGAAGCCGGGATTGGCGCGGTCGAAGCCGAACCACAGCAGCAGCGACAGCAGGAAGACGATCGACGAGGTCCACAGCGCCACCCAGCGGGCGTTGCGCGCAACGTTGAGATCGTCGCCACGGATGGTGGCGATGACGAAGGCGCCCACCAGCGGCAGGAAGGTGATGATCGACAGGAGGTTGGGAATATTGTGCATCGCCCCGCTCACCAACCGCCGCCGAACAGATACCAGGTCACCAGGATCACCACGCCGATCAGCATCGCGAAGGCATAGTGATAGACATAGCCGGATTGCAGCCGCGCCGCCTTGCGCGCCACCGCTTGCGAGACGCTGGCGATGCCGTCGGGGCCGAGCCCGTCGATGATGGCGCCGTCGCCGCCCTTCCACAGGCCGAAACCGAGGGCCTTGGCCGGCCGCACGAAGACCGCCTCGTAGAGCTCGTCGAAATACCACTTGTTGAGCAGGAAGCGGTACAGGCCGCCGAAGGTGCCGGCGAGTCTGGCGGGAATCTCGCGACGGAACATATAGAGCAGATAGGCGAGTGCGATGCCGAGGATGCCAACCTCCAGCGGCGCGAGCTTCACCCAGGTATCCACCTCGTGCGCCGCGTGCGGCACATGGTTGTCCGGCGCGAAGAACACCGAAGCGCCCCAGAAATGCTCCATGTCATGGCCGACGAAATATTCGTAGCCGAGATAGCCGGAGAACAGCGCGCCGATCGCCAGCACCACCAGCGGCGCCAGCATGATCCACGGGCTCTCATGGACGTGATGATAGGTCTCGTGGTCCGCCCGCGTCTCGTTGTGGAAGGTCATCAGCAGCAGGCGCCAGGAATAGAAGGCGGTCATCAGCGCGGCCCCGATGCCGACCCAGAAGGCGAAGGTGCCGGCCCCGGTATGCGCCGCGAAAGCGGATTCGAGGATGATGTCCTTCGAGTAGTAGCCGGCGAAGAACGGGATGCCGGCCAGCGCCAGGCTGCCGATCCACATCAGCACGTAGGTATAGGGCACCAGCTTCCAGATGCCGCCCATCCGGCGCATGTCCTGCTCGTCCGACATGGCATGGATGACCGAGCCTGCACAGAGGAACAGCAGCGCCTTGAAGAAGGCGTGGGTGAACAGGTGGAACATGGCGGCGCCATAAGCACCCACGCCGGCGGCGAAGAACATGTAGCCGAGCTGACTGCAGGTCGAATAGGCGATGACGCGCTTGATGTCGTTCTGCACCAGGCCCACCGTCGCGGCGAAGAAGGCGGTGGCGGCGCCGACGACTGTCACCACCATCTTGGCGTCCGGCGCAAATTCGAACATCGGCGACAGGCGGCAGACCATGAACACGCCGGCCGTCACCATGGTCGCGGCGTGGATCAGGGCGGAGACCGGCGTCGGGCCTTCCATCGCGTCCGGCAGCCAGGTGTGCAGGCCGAGTTGGGCCGACTTGCCCATGGCGCCGACGAAGAGCAGCAGGCAGAGCGTGGTCAGGATATCGACATCGGCGCCAAGGAAATTGAAGCTCTGGCCGACGGCGTTCGGCGTCGCCGAGAAGACCGCATCGAAATCGACCGTGCCGAACAGCAGGAACACGCCCATGATGCCGAGCGCGAAGCCGAAATCGCCGACGCGGTTGACCAGGAAGGCCTTGATGGCGGCGGCATTGGCGCTGGGCCGATCGAACCAGAAGCCGATCAGCAGGTAGGAGCAGAGGCCGACACCCTCCCAGCCGAAGAACATCTGCATGAAATTGTCGGCCGTCACCAGCATCAGCATGCAGAAGGTGAACAGGCTCAGATAGGCCATGAAGCGCGGCTTGGAATGGTCGTGACTCATATAGCCGATGGAATAAACGTGCACCATCGACGACACGGTGGTCACCACCACCAGCATGACCGCGGAGAGTTGGTCGACGCGGACGGCCCATTTCGCCTCGAAGGCGCCGCTGGCGAACCAGGTGAAGAGGTCGGTCGAGCGTGCGTCGCCGCCGATGGCGACCTGGAAGAAGACAACCCAGGCCAGCACGCAGGAAACCAGCATCAGGCCGGACGTGATCCATTGCGCGGCCAAATCGCCGATGCGGCGGTTTCCCAGCCCGGCGATCAGCGCGCCCAGCAGCGGGAGGGCTACGATTGCGACGTCCATCCTGCCTTACCCCTTCATCACATTGAGGTCTTCGACCTCGATGGAGCCGCGATTGCGGAAATAGACCACCAGGATGGCGAGGCCGATCGCGGCCTCGGCCGCGGC
>JAEUKU010000310.1 GCA_016794075.1 Rhodospirillaceae bacterium | reverse complement strand
CGGCGATGCCGAGATATTCCGACTGCTTCGGTGTGAGCTTGGTGAGTTTCACGCCGATCTTCTCCAGATGCAGCGCGGCCACCTTCTCGTCCAGGTGCTTGGGCAGCACATAGACCTGGCGGCTGTATTTCTTGTGGTTCTGCCACAGCTCGATCTGCGCCAGCACCTGGTTGGTGAAGCTGGCCGACATGACAAAGCTCGGATGGCCGGTAGCGCAGCCGAGGTTCACCAGGCGACCCTCGGCCAGCACGATCAGGCGCTTGCCGTCGGGGAACTCGACCTCGTCCACCTGCGGCTTCACGTTGTGCCACTTGTAGTTCCGCAAGCCGGCGATCTGGATCTCGCTGTCGAAATGGCCGATGTTGCAGACGATGGCGCGATGCTTCATCTGCCGCATGTGATCGAGCGTGATGACGTCGACATTGCCGGTGGCAGTGACGAAGATGTCGCCCAGCGGGGCGGCCTCTTCCATCGTGATCACCTGGTAGCCTTCCATCGCCGCCTGCAGGGCGCAGATCGGGTCGATCTCGGTCACCATGACGCGGGCGCCCTGGCTGCGCAGCGAGGCGGCCGAGCCCTTGCCCACGTCGCCGAAGCCGGCGACCACCGCGACCTTGCCGGCCACCATAACGTCGGTGGCGCGCTTGATGCCATCCACCAGGCTTTCGCGGCAGCCATAGAGGTTGTCGAACTTCGACTTGGTGACGGAGTTGTTGACGTTGATCGCCGGCACCAGCAGCGCGTCCTTGCGCGCCATCTCATAGAGGCGGGCGACGCCGGTGGTGGTCTCCTCGCTGATGCCCTTCACCGCTTCCATGAGCTGCGGATACTTGTCGTGCATCAGCACGGTCAGGTCGCCGCCGTCGTCCAGGATCATGTTCGGGTGCCACTTGTTCGGACCGGTGACGGTCTGCTCGATGCACCACCAGAACTCCTCCTCCGACATGCCTTTCCAGGCGAAGACCGGGATGCCGGCGGCGGCGATTGCCGCGGCGGCCTGATCCTGGGTCGAGAAGATGTTGCAGGACGACCAGCGCACCTCGGCGCCGAGCGCGGTCAGCGTCTCGATCAGCACCGCGGTCTGGATCGTCATGTGCAGGCAGCCGGCGATGCGGGCACCCTTCAGCGGCTGGGCCTTGCCGAACTCGGCGCGCAGCGCCATCAGGCCCGGCATCTCCGTCTCGGCGATGTCGATTTCCTTGCGGCCCCACTCGGCCAGGCTCATGTCCTTGACTTTGTAATCGCTGAACGCGGACGCCATTCCGGTCTCCCTCGGTCTCTCGAAAAATGGGGGGTGTCTTGAAAGTCGCCGCCTTCTACCAGCCGGGGCTGGGCGGGGCAAGGCAGGTATAAGTATATTCCTATGGCCTTGTGATGGGGCGCACCCCCGGCCGCGGCGTCCCGATCAAGACCGGATCGGCGGCAATCGCCACAGGACCAGGAAGGAGAAGGGGGTCCAGGGGGCAACCGGCGCGCCGCCCGCCCGCAGCGCCTGGCCGGTCCATTGATTGCAGGTGCCGATCAGGGTGTAGCGGCCGTTGGCGGTGAAGAAGCCATCGCGCGCCCCATAGCCGGCGGCATCGAGGCGCGGCGCCGAGTCATCCCCCGCGAGACCGGCGCGGACGAAGGTTACGATCTCGCGATAGGCCGCCTCGTCCACCCGCCAGGCCCGGCAATCCTCGCCGGCGACCGGACGCGGCCGGTACTCGACATGCAGGACCGTATCGTCCCAGAGCAGCGCCTTCATCGCCAGGCGCGGGCTGAAATCCGCCCAGTGCGGGGTCTGCAGATAGAAGTCGCGGCTGCCCCAGCCGAAGCCGAGATGGTCGAGGCCGTCGAGGGGGGCGGAAAAGAACGCCGGCTTGAATGTCGCCCGCCAGTCGATCCCCGCCGCGCGGACCGGCAGCACCAGATCGGCATGCACGCCGTTGTCGCAGGCATAGACGGGGATGCCCTCCGCCGGCAGCGGCCGGGGCGGCGTCATCAACGCGAAGACGAAGGCGGTGGCGACATAGAGCAGCGGCGGCCCGATCAGGGCCGTCGCGATCCAGAGCAGGATCCTGGTGAACCGACTGCGCGCCATGGCTGCCGCCTTTCCGCCGCCAGGATGCGGCAGCCGGCGAGGCGGAGCAATGGCAACAAGGTCAGTTTTCGCCGGCCTTCACGCCCTTGCGGTAGGTCGTATAGACGTAGACCGGCACCTGCAGCTCGCCCAGATAGCGGGCGATCAGCGGCTTCACCTCGTTCCACTCGAGGCCGCCGACGCCGGTCGCCAGGCGCGGCAGGGCGATCGAGCGCAGCGATTCCGCCTTGGCGAACTTCGCCAGCTCGCGCAGCGCATGGCCGACATATTCCGGCGTCGCCTTGCCCGGCTTCTCGCCATGGCCATAGGCGGCTTCCTGGGTCATCAGATTGACGACGTGCTTGCCGTCGGCGCCCATCCAGGCAAAAACCGCGCCCGGCTTGGGGTGATTGGTCTGGCAATAGTGGCGGAAATCCTTGCTCAGCGCCGGCCAGCGTTCGCGCATCGCCAGGGCGAGGCCGCTGTTGAAATGGTCGTTCGGCGCCACGCCATGGGCGATCGCATGCGCGTCGCTCAGCAGGATATCGCCTTCAACTTCCTTGATCATGATCACTCCCCAAAAGGCCGGCAAATCCACGCAGAGCAGATCCGGCGTTCACCTGTTAGGTAAGTTCGCGCCGCCGGCGATCCCATGCGGCGGGTGGTCGCGCGCTAGGACACGATGTCCAGCGTGCCGGAATAGCGAACCAGGCGGCCGAGGATCGGCAGCCGCACCTCGACGGCGAAGGCGTATTGCCCATTCGCCGCACCCTCCCGGGCCTCCAGATGCGGCGCCAGGGCTCGCGGCCAGGGCAGGCCCATGGCGCTGACACGCTCCAGCCGATAGTGCAGCCGGCCATCTGCCACGACGTGACGCAGCAGAAGGCTGAACGGTCCGACGGATTCGGCGAGCCGGTCCCGCACGAAGCGGAAGCACGACCGGAACGGCCGGCCGCCGATGGTCCGGTTCCAGATCATGACATCTGCTCGGTGCTCGCTCTCGATCATCATGTCGACCGATGCCCCCGTTTGCGGCAGCCCGAGCGCGTCGGCGATCAGGTTGGCGAAGGGCGATCCGCGCTGCACGGCGACGCGGCCCACGAGCCGCGCCGTGCCCGTGTGGGCGCGGCGGACGATGTCGGGAAGCGCGTCGAAGGACGCGCCGCAGGCCGCGCGAAAAGCGTCCCGGTCAGGTTGCAAGGGCGTTGAAATCGTCGAGCAGCATGGCGATGCGCCCCGAATCCCACTGATCCATCACCTGCCGGGCGAAGCGGGCGGAAGCGAGGTAGTCGAGGTTGCGGATGCGCTGCTTGATGCGCGGCAGAGCCGTCGCCGCCATGCTGAGATCCTGGATGCCGAGGCCGAGCAGCAGCGGCACGAAGCGCGCATCGCCGGCGATCTCGCCGCAGACGCTGATCGGGATGCGCGCCCTGAGCGCCGCTTCCGTGGAGAACTGAACCAGGCGCAGCACCGCCGGGTGCAGCGGGTTGTAGAGATGCGCCACCTGCTCCTCGCCGCGATCGATGGCGAGGGTGTACATGGTGAGATCGTTGGAACCGATGGCAAAGAAATCGGCGACCTGGGTCAGCGCGTCGGCGGCGAGTGCTGCGCCCGGCACCTCGATCATTACGCCGACAGGGGGAAGCGGGTCAGGCAGCTTCTGGCCGCGCCTTTTGATGCGCCGCGCCACCTGCAGCATCGCGTCGCGCACCTGCTTCACCTCGGAGACCGAGGAGATCATCGGCAGCAGGATGCGCACCGGGCCATGCACGCCGGCGCGCAGGATCGCCGCCAGCTGGTCGTCGAGCAATTCGCGATGCTTCAGGCTCAGGCGGATGGCGCGCAGGCCAAGCGCTGGATTGGCCGACTCACCCAGATGGTCGCGCAGCGACGCCGCCAGCTTCTCGCCGCCAACATCGAGGGTGCGGATGGTGACCGGACGGCCGTCCATGGTCTCGACGATCGCACGCAGCGCCTCGTATTGCTCGGTCTCGTCGGGGACGTCGTCGCGGTTCATGTAGAGGAACTCGGTGCGCAGCAGGCCGATGCCCTCGGCCCCGGCATTCATCGCCATCTCCGCCTCGCGCGGCAGCTCGACATTGGCGAGCAGGCCGATGCGCTGGCCGTCGCGGGTGACCGAGGGCAGCTTGCGCAGGCGGCTCAGCTGCTTCTCGTCGCGCTCCAGCTCGTCCTGGCGCTGCTGGTAGTCGGCGATGCGCGCCGGCGTCGGGTTGAGGATGACGCGGCCGGCCTGACCGTCGACGATGACGTCCTGCCCGGTGCGAGCGAAGCTCAGCAAATCGGGAATGCCGAGCACCGCCGGCAGGCCGAGCGAGCGCGCCATGATCGCGGTATGGCCTTCCTTGCCGCCGAGCGCGGTGGCGAAGCCGGCGATCTTCTTCGGGTCGAGCAAGGCGGTGTCGGCGGGGGTCAGCTCCTCCGCCACCACGATCGAGCCCTCGGGCAGGTTCTTGAACGCCTCGTAGGCGGTCTGGGTCAGGTTGCGCAGGATGCGATTGCCGACGTCGCGCACATCGGCGGCGCGCGCCGCGAGATAGGCGTCGTCGAGGGAGGCGAAATCGTGCGCGACCTTGGAAATAACCGCCTGCACCGCGGCCTCGGCGTTCTGCCGGTTCTCGCGGATGCGCTGCTCCACGCCGCGGGTGACGCGCGACCCGGTCAGCATCTGCATATGGGCGTCGAGCAGGAAGCCGAGCTCCTCCGCGGCCGCGCCGTGCAGCTCGCCCGCCTTGCCCATCAGCTTGCGCAGCTGGCGCTCGGATTTCTGCAGCGCGCCGTGGAAACGCTCGATTTCGTCATCGATCTTGTCCGCGGCGATCTCGTATTCGGAGACGGTGATGGCGCCGCTTTCGACCACATGCACCTGGCCGATGCCGATGCCGGCGGCGACGCCGAGGCCCTCGAACACGCGCTCGGCGTCGCGGTCCTTGCGGCGGCGCGGGCGCGGCGGGGTCTTGTCGCTACTCTTCATCGAAGCGCCGCTCGATGAGGTCGATGAGCGCCGCCATCGCCTCGGTCGCCTGCCGCCCGCTGGCGCGCAGCTGGATGTCGGTGCCGATGCCGGCGCCCAGCATCATCAGGCCCATGATCGACACGCCGGAGACGTCGGTGTCGCCCTTGATGACGCGGATCTGCGCATCGAACCCGCCGGCCACCTTGACGAACTTGGCGGCGGCGCGGGCGTGCAGGCCGCGCTGGTTACGGATGGTGGCGATGCGCGCGATCGCGCCGTCGAGCGACATGGCGCCAGCCTCAACCGCGCGCGGCGAGAAGCTGCGAGGCGACGTTGATGTATTTGCGCCCCGCCTCCTGCGCCGCGGTGACCGCGGCGTTGAGGCTGTGGCCCTCGCGCATGCCGGCGAGTTTGATCAGCATCGGCAGGTTGATGCCGGCGATCACCTCGACATTGGCGCGATCGAGGACGGAGATGGCGAGGTTGGAGGGCGTGCCGCCGAACATGTCGGTCAGCAGCACCACGCCATCGCCGCCTTCGACCTCCTTCACCCGCTGCAGGATCTCGGCGCGCCGCGCCTCCATGTCGTCATCGGCGCCAATGCAGACGGTGGCGACCTTCTGCTGCTTGCCGACCACATGCTCCAGCGCCGCCAGGAATTCGGCGGCCAGCTTGCCGTGGGTGACGAGAACCATGCCGATCATTTGCTGTACCCCGATCCGGGACTTGGCCCGACTAAACCTGACTCGACTGTCCCGACACATCGCGCGCCAGGTCGCGATGGATCAACGCCACCGGCCGGCCACCGCCCCGCAGCAGTTCCGCCAGGCGCCTCGCCACATAGACGGAGCGGTGCTTGCCGCCGGTGCAACCGACCGCGATGGTGAGGTAGCTTTTGCCCTCGCGCTCGTAATTCGGCAAGAGCGGATCGATCAACCCCGCCAGGGAGGCCATGAAGGGCGCCAGGCTCGGATCGCCTTCGATGTAGCGCGCCACCGCTTCATCCTCGCCGTTCAGCGGCTCGAGCGCCTCGACGTAATGCGGGTTGCTGAGGAAGCGGACGTCGAACACCAGGTCGGCCTCGCGCGGGACGCCGATGCGATAGGAGAAGGACATGATCGTGAGCGCGAGGCCTGGCTGGCGTTCCAGGCCGAAACGCTCGCCCATCAGGCGCTTCAGGTCGGCATTGGTGCGGCCGGAGGTGTCGACCACCAAATCGGCCATGCCGCGCACCGGGAACATCAGCGACCGTTCGCGGGCGATGCCGTCGGCCACGCCCCGATCGGGCGCCAGTGGATGGCGCCGCCGCGTCTCGGTGAAGCGCCGGATCAGCACCTCGTCGGCGCAATCGAGATAGATCAGGATGACTTCCAGGCTCGGCGCGCCGCGCAGCTTCTGGATGCGCTCGACGAAATCGCGACCCGAGAAGCCGCGCGAGCGGCAATCGATGCCGATGGCGATGGGACGCTCGCCGGAGGGCTGGCCGGACTGCCCGGCCTCCGCGGCGAGTCCGCCGACCAGATGCGGCAGCAGTTCCAGCGGCAGATTGTCGATCGCCTCGTAGCCCAGATCCTCGAGCGCGCGCAGGGCCGTGGTGCGGCCGGCGCCGGCGAGGCCGGAAATCAACAGCACGCGGCGGCGGTCTGGCTTCGCGGAAGCGGCGGCGGGGGCGTTGGAGGCGGCGAAATCGGATGCCGCGCCCCGGCCAGCTGAGGTCGGGCTGCTCATGAGGGCCGGATTATAGACCCCGAGAAGTGGCCGAGAGCAAGCCGCACTTTGGTCGGCGCCGAGGCCTCCAGCAGGGCTAGGCGCAGGACCGGGATCTCGACACCAAGCCATTGGGAAAATTGGTCTTCTGGAAGCCTGTCGATGGCGTCCGATGCGCTCGCCTCGACCACCAGGGCGAGGGCTGCGGGTCGCTCGGCGGCCGGCACGGCGACGATGCCGAGGCCGCGCGCCTCGATCCGGCCCCTGAGTTCGGCCGGCGCCGTTGCGGGAAAACCAGCCATCACCTGGTTGCCGTCGCGGGTCAGTTCCACCAGGTCGTCGGCGATCAGCCGGGCGCCGCCTTCGATCAGCCGCAAGGCGAGGTCGGACTTGCCGGCACCCGACGGGCCGATCAGCAGGACAGCCCTGCCGTCGAAGGCAAGGGCCGTGCCGTTCACCATCTGCCTCATGCTAGTAGGCGGGCAGGTCGACGACGAAGCGGGCGCCGCGGATGCGGCCATCCGGCGCGGTCAGGTTCTCGGCGGCGAGGGCGCCGCCATGGGCCTCGACGATCTGCTTCGAGATGGATAGGCCGAGCCCGGAATGGGTGCCGAACTTCTCGCCCTGCGGCCGCTCGGAATAAAAGCGCTCGAAGATCGCCTTCAGCTTGTCCGGCGGGATGCCCGGCCCCTCGTCCTCGACCGCGATCACGATGCGGCCCGGCTGCCGGCGCGCCTTGAGCAGGATCAGGCCGTCGGGCGGCGAGAAGGAGACGGCATTGCTGACCAGGTTGCGCAGCACCTGGCCGAGGCGCCCCTCCATGCCGAGCACCGTCAGCGGGTCCTCGGCCGGCGCGATCACCTCGATGCGCGGCGCATCCTCCTTGGCGGTGGCGCCGTAGATGTCGGCGATGGCGTGCAGCAGATCGCGCAGGGCGACCGGCTCGGCATCGGCGCGCGACATCTCCGCATCGACGCGCGAGGCGTCCGAGATGTCGGTGATCAGCCGGTTGAGGCGCTGCACGTCGTCGAGGATGATGCTCATCAGGCGGCGCTGCTGGACGGGATCGTCGATGCGCGCCACGGTCTCGACCGCGCTGCGGAGCGAGGTCAGCGGATTCTTGATCTCGTGCGAGACGTCGGCGGCGAAGCGCTCGATGGCATCCATGCGCTTCCACACCGCTTCGGTCATGTCGCGCAGCGAGCCGGACAGGTCGCCGATCTCGTCGCGGCGCCAGGACAGATCGGGGATCTTCACCTGGCGGCCCTTGGCGCGGCGCACCCGATCGGCCGCCTCGGCCAGGCGGTGGATCGGCCAGGCGATGGTGGAGGCGAGATAGAGCGACAGCAGCACGGTGACGGAGAGGGCGACGCCGAACACGCCGAGCACGGTCAGGCGGGTGTCGCGCAAGGTGGTCTCGACGTTGTCGCCGGGCTTGCTCAGGAAGAGCGCGCCCAGAACCTGGCGATAGCGCTGCACCGGCACGGCGACGCTAAGGATCATGCGGCCGTTGCCGCCGTCGCGAACCGCGGTGGCGATCTCGCCCTCCAGCGCCTTCTTCACCTCGGCATAGTCCTGCGCCGATTGTACCGCGGATTCGGTATAAGGCGGCAGCTTGTCGCCGCTCGGCCAGCGCTCGAACACCCAGTCATAGAGGCCGACAATGGTGCGCCAGACCAGGCTGTCATTGGCATCGAGCGGCGGCAGCGGCTGCATCTCGACCACGCCGCCGGGGCCGGAGAGCAGGAAGGAATCGGCGATCATGGCGCCATCAGGCGCGAACAGGCGGGCCCGCGTCTGCGACACGTCGACCAGGCGGCGCACGGTTTGCCGTGTCGTCTCCGGCAGCAGGCGCTCATCGCCGAGCGGGCCGGTGACGACGCCGCTCGCCGCCAGCGCGCCGGAGAACAGCTTGGCCTCTGTCTTCAGCAGCTCCAGCTCCGACTGGATCAGGCTCTGCCGGTAGTTGTCGAGATAGAGCAGGCCGAACACCGGGATGGCGATGGCCACGATGTTGACGGCAAGAATCCGGCGGGTGAGCGGCGATTGCCACAGCGGCCGCCGGCTGGCGCCCAGTCGGGCCGAGCGCTCGCGTCGGGTCTCGGTCGGCCGGCTCTTGACGCGCTTGACGCGCAGGCTCGGATCGGAATGCAGCTCACCATCGCCGGGCGCGGGCCTCAGCACGGGCGGCGGCGGGGCCTTCTCGACCTTGCGCAACCTGGGACTCGGCAACGGCGAAAGGCGCGGGCCGTCGGACCGCGCCTCCCGGTCGAACTCCGCTTTGGCGCCGTGCGTGGTTTCCGCCATCACCGGCGCCGCGGGCCCGGCTCAGCCGTCGCGATATCGATAGCCAACGCCATAGAGCGTCTCGATCTGGTTGAACTCGTTATCGATCGCCTTGAACTTCTTGCGCAGCCGCTTGATGTGGCTGTCGATGGTGCGGTCATCGACATAGATGTTCTCGCCATAGGCCGAGTCCATCAGCTGGTCGCGGCTCTTCACATGGCCGGGGCGCTGGGCCAGCGATTTCAGCAGCAGGAACTCGGTGACTGTTAGCTCAACCGGCTCGCCCTTCCAGGTGCAGAGATGGCGGCTGGAATCCAGGGTGAGCTCGCCGCGCGTCAGCATCGCGTCGGCGGTCTTCTCGGTGCCGCCGCGATTTGCCTCCCGCCGCAGCAGGGTGCGGATGCGCTCGATCAGCAGGCGCTGCGAGAAGGGCTTCTTGATGTAGTCGTCGGCGCCCATGCGCAGGCCCATGAGCTCGTCCACCTCGTCGTCCTTGGAGGTGAGGAAGATGACCGGCAGGTCGCTCGCCTTGCGCAGCTTCTCCAGGAGCTCCATCCCGTCCATCCGCGGCATCTTGATGTCGAGCACGGCGAGGTCGACCGGCTGCTGGGTCAGGCCGCGCAAAGCCTCGGCGCCGTCGGTGTAGGTGCGCACCGCGAAGCCCTCGGCCTCCAGGGTCATGGAGACGGAGGTCAGGATGTTGCGATCGTCGTCGACCAAGGCGATGGTCTGCGGCACGGAAATGGCTCCTCTCTGGGGTCTTGGTTTATAGAATTGACCAGGCACTGCCAAGCTCGGCCGGGAAAGCGGCGGAATTGGGGCGCAATTCCAGCTTTGTCTGGATGTAGTATGGTTTACAGGGAGTTAAAGGGTTCCGATGAGCATTTCCGACCATCTGAGCGAGGCCCGCGGCCTCCTGAAGCTGCCCCGCGCCAGCCTCGGCTCGCTGGCCGCGCGCGACGGGACCACCTATCCCTTCGTCTCGCTGGTGCTGCCCGCCCTGGCGGCGGACGGCGAGATCATCCTGCTCCTTTCGGATCTCTCCGATCATGCCAAGAACCTGAAACGAGACCCCAAGGCCTCGCTGCTGTTCGACGGCACGATCGGCCTGAAGGAGCCGCTGACCGGCCCGCGCATCACCTTGATCGGCGAGGTGCGGCAATCGGAGGACCAGGCGGCCGACAAGGCGCTCTATGTGGCGGCCCAGCCCTCAGCGGCGATGTATGCCGGCTTCGGCGATTTCCACGCCTTCCGCTTCAGGATCGTGGAAGGATTGTTCGTCGCCGGGTTCGGCCGCATTCATCGGATAGCGCCGCACGAGCTGATCGGGTCCTGATGCCAACATGTCCGCTCCGCTGCTCCTGCTGACCGACGAGATCACCACCCCGCTCGGCGCTTTCACCCTGATCGCCGACGAGGCCGGCCGGCTGCACGCCGCCGAATGGACCGATTGTGCCGACCGCGTGGAGCGCTCGCTGCGCCTGCTGCACCCCGAGGGCTATTCGCTGGAGCGGGCGCGCAACCCCGGCGGCAACAGCGCCGCCTTGCGCGCCTATTTTGCCGGCGACATCGCCGTGCTCGACAAGCTCGCGGTTGCCGAGTTCGGCACGCCGTTCCAGCGCTTGATGTGGCGAAATCTGCGCAAGGTGAAGGCCGGCACGACCCTGAGCTACGGCGCTTTCGCCAGGCGTATCGGCAAGCCCGCCGCGATCCGCGCCGTGGGTGCCGCCAACGGCGCCAATCCGATCAGCGTGGTGGTGCCGTGTCACCGCCTGGTCGGCGCCGATGGGGCGCTCACCAAATACGGCGGCGGCCTCCATCGCAAGCAATGGCTGCTGGAGCATGAAGGTGCGGCCTGATCACGCCTTCTGCGCCGCCGCGTTGGCCTTGGCCTTGCGCCTCTCGTAGCGCGCCTGCATGCGCGCCTCGCCTTCCGCGGTGCCGTCGTGCCAGGTGCCGAACCACTTGTCGAAGGGCACCAGCGCATCGCCGTAATTCACCTCGAAATACTTGTGGTGCAGGTAGTGCGTATAGGCATGCGTGGCGAAGGCCCTCTCCTTGCCGAGCTCGATCCGGTCGAAGCCGATATGGCCGACCACGGCGCCGAAGCCGGCGAAGTGCAATTGGTAGATGGCGAGGATCGGGTTGGAGGGGATGACGATGTGCATCAGCGCGGTGGCGAAATAGAGCAGGTGCTCCACCGGGTGCATCGACAGCGACGACCAGGGCGACGGATTGACCGAGTTGTGGTGGACCGAGTGGACCCAGCGGTAGAGCGGCGGCCAGTGGATCAGCCGGTGGATCAGGTAGAAATGCGTCTCGTGATAGATCGGCAGCACCAGGGCCAGGACGCCCAGGTAGACCGGGTTCTCGGCGAACGTCATCCAGGGCACGGCGCCGATGGCGTAGAGGTGCAGCACGAGCACCTCGTAGGCCGTCCAGATGGGCACGCCTGATGTGAAGGTGCGGATGATGTTGTCGACGTTCTGGCGCTGGAAGTGGAATGCCGGGCTCCTGTGCTCGGCCGGGAATCGCGCATTGTATTTGAAGCGGTTCGCCTGGCTCTTGCGCCGATAGAGCCAGAGCTCAAGCGCCCCATAGAACAGGAACACCGCGACGCCATTCACCGCCAGCAGCCGGAGAATCCAGCCCCAGGACAGGGTCTGCATCGTTTCCGGCGCGGGGATGATGACGTGCCAGTAGAGCACGGCGGAAGCGGCGAAGAGGAGATTCCAGGGCAGGAAATAGCCCGGCAGCCAGCGCAGAATGGCACCGAGGCGCGGCGGGAAGTCGAACAACGGCGCCACCTGCAGCGCTCCGCTGGGTTTCCAGTTGCCGCGCTTGTCGCGCGTGCCGAATTTCAGATCATCCATGGGCGTTGCCTCTCGATGCGAGCGCAGGAAATGCGTCGCCGGGGTCCGCGGCGGCGGCGACAGGCAGGTTGAACCGCGTGTAGACCGAGAAATCGAGCAGAGTGCTTTCCCGCCGACCATCCGCGCCCTCGCCGGCGGCGATCCGCAGCGCCTCGTGTAGGATCAGGTCGACATCCGCCGCGATCGCGTAATCCATCCAGCCGTCCGTCATGAGCGGTATGGTGACCTTGTTCACTTCGTGGCCCACCAGCAGGATGCCGCGGCGGCGGCCGCCGCGCCGCAGGGCCTCGACGAGGCCCGCATTGCCGCCGCCGACATTGTAGATCGCCTCGATCTCCGGCTGGTCGCGCAGCAGCCTGGCGATGGCGTCGCGCGTCAGCGCCGGGTTGTCTTCGCCCAGCGCCTCGCCGGCGATGACGACCTTCGGAAAATTCGCGCGCAGCCCGGTCCGGAACCCGATCTCCCGGTCTTCGTGGCAGCGGAAGGCGAGGTCGCCGAGAACGACGCCGACGCGCGCGGGGCGATCTCCCAGCGTGCGGCCGACGAGGAAGGCCGCGGTCCGCCCGGCGGCGCGGTTGTCGATCCCGACGAAACAGTCGCGCGCGTCCTGTGCCAGGTCCGACAGGATCGCGATCACCCGCTTGCCGCGCCTGCGCGCCTCGCGCAGGGCGTCCGCGATCCGATCGGTGTTCTTGGCGGTGATGATGAGCGCATTCGCCGTGTTGGCGCCGAGGGATCTGATGGTGGCGACCAGCTCGGCCTCTTTGGCCTGATACATGTCGTGGAACGTGCCGCTCGCCCCGGCGCGGTCCCAGGCGGCCCGCATCTGCTCCATCATGCCCCGGCCGACGCGCAGCACGAGGTCGGCCTTGGGCTGGAGCTGCGGCACATCTGGCGAACCTGCGCGCAGACGCTTCAACGTGTCCTCGACCAGCTCGCGGGTGCGATGGTGGACCCGCCCGCGCCGGTTCAGGACGCGATCCACGGTCGCCCGCGACAGGCCGGTGTGCGTCATGATCTCCGCGATGCTGACCCGGCGCATGCTGCCCTCGTCGAAGTCGCTCGTCCCGTTTCTAGCCCAGGCTCTAGCCGAGGCCGGCGAAAACCACGCCGCCGTCAATCCTGATCGGATAGGTCCTGAGATTGACGCAGGCGGGCAGCCGCTTCGCTTCGCCGGTGCGGATGTCGAAGACGCCCGCATGCTTCGGGCATTCCAGTTCGTAGTCCATCAGGAGACCGTCGGCGAGGTGCACCGCCTCATGCGTGCACAAACCGTCGGTGCAGAAGAACTCGTCGGATCCGGAGCGGAATATCGCGAAGGTTCGCCCGCCGAAATCGAAGCGACGGCCGCTATCCTGCTCGATCTCATCGACTCCGCATACCTGCTGCCATGCCGTCATGGTTTCCTCGCCGTCCGCGCGGCCGATCAATTCCGGCGCCACAGGGATTTCTCGCAGCTTCATCGATTTGCGGCAATCAGATTCTCAAAATAGCGCAGAGAATGCCTCATTCTGCCTCACAATCCGCGATGCCGCCGGGTTGACCCCGCCGCCATCGAGGGCCATGCGCGCGGGCAGCGGCGAGCCACCCTCCGCGCGCCCTTCCAAACCAGAGCCCGATTTGAAATTTTTGTTCTGACCCTAACGTTTTTGTTGAAACGTTTTTTCTGTCATGCTGATGTTGTCGCAGATGGCGTGCCGCCGGTATCCGGGATTGTTTGGGCGCACCATCCAATAACCCAGTGCATTTCAAGGGAGGAAGAGAATGAAGAAGTTGCTGGCGTTCTCCGCTGCCACTCTATTTTTGATGGCGGGCGCGGCTCATGCGGAGCGTTACGTCATGGTCACCCACACGCAGGGCACGGATCCGTTCTGGCCGGTGGTGGAGAAGGGCGCCAAGGATGCGGCGAAGGCGCTTGGCGTCGAGCTCGAATACAATTTCCCGCCCTCCGGCGACATGGCGGACATGGCGAAGCTGATCGAATCCGCCACCGCGACCAATCCGGACGGCCTGATCGTGTCGCTGCCGGACGCCGCGGCTCTGGGCGGCGCGATCAAGGCGGCGGTCGCCGCCGGCATTCCGGTCATCACCATCAATTCCGGCCTCGAATCCTCGAAGGAGCTGGGCGCGCTGATGCATGTCGGCCAGCCCGAGGCGCTGGCCGGCGAAGCGGCCGGCGCGCGCGCCAAGGCGGAAGGCGCCACCAAGCCGCTCTGCCTCAACCAGGAAGCCTTCAACACCGCCCTCGTCGCCCGCTGCGAAGGCTATTTCAAGGCCATGGGTCTGCCGCTCAACATGATCGACGTGTCCAATGACGCGGCGCAGATCAAGACCCGCACCGCGGCGGCGCTGCAGGCCGATCCGAGCATCGATTCGCTGCTCGCCACCGGCCCGCATGTCTGCGAGGCGGCGGCCGCGGCGGTCGAAGAAGTGGGCGCCAAGGTGCATCTGTCCTGCTTCGACATGACGCCCGGCGTGATCAAGGCCATCAAGGACGGCAAGGTCGCCTTCACCATCGACCAGCAGCAGCGGCTGCAGGGCTACCTGCCCGTGGTTGTCCTGCATCTCTACAACACCAATGCCGGCATGCTGCCCGGCGCCAACATCCCGTCCGGCCCCGGCTTCGTCGATGCGAAGAACGCCGCCGCCGTCGAGGAGCAGGCCGGCGTGAACCGCTAGAAGCGCGCCGCTTCAGCGAACGCAACTGGGACAGCCTGACGGTCAGGCTGTCCCATTTTCCTCGATCGGGGACGGCACATGTCGCAGATGAACCCGGCCGCCTCCGGGCGCAGGGAAGCGGATCGATTCAATAAGGGCGGCCGGCTCCGCGTGCTGCTGCGCCGCCCTGAAGTCGGCGCCTTCTTCGTGATGGTCGTGGTGATCGTCGCCATTGCGATCGCCAGCAACGGTGTCGCCCTCAATCCGCTGGGGCTCAAGAACAATCTCTCGATCATCGCCCAGTTCGGTATCATCGCCACCGGCGCCTGCCTGCTGATGATCGCCGGCGAGTTCGACCTCTCGATCGGATCGATGATCGGGTTCGCCGGCATGTCCATGGCGATGATGCTGAAATGGGGCCTGCCCTTCGGGCTGGGGCCGGCAACGCCGGTCACGGCCTTCTTCCTGACCCTGGCGATGACGCTCGCCATCGGCTGGCTCATCGGCTTCACCGTCGTCCGGTCGGGCCTGTCGAGCTTCATCGTCACGCTTGCCTTCCTGTTCTTCCTGCGCGGCCTGACAGAGGTCTGCTTTCGCCTGATCAACCAGTCGACGCAGATCTCGGGTCTGCCCGACTACAAGCAGGAGAGCTGGTTCGCCTGGATCTTCGGCGGCGAGAGCTTCGGCTGGCTTTATGATCTGTGGTTCGCGCTCGGCGGGAACCTCAACCGGGCCGGCGAGCAATGGGTGACCGGCCTCGACGCCAAGGTCGTCTGGTGGCTGCTGATCGCCGGCGCGGCGGCGGTCCTCATGGCGCGGACGCAGGCGGGCAACTGGATCTACGCGACCGGCGACAACCGTGAAAGTGCCAGGGCCAACGGCGTGCCGGTGGACAAGGTGCGCATCTCGCTGTTCATGTTGACCGCGTTCTGCTCGACCGTCTTCGCGGCCTGCCAGGTGTTCGACACCAACACCGCCGACGCCGCCAAGGGCAATCTGAAGGAGCTGGAGGCGATCGCCATCGCCGTCGTCGGCGGCACGCTGATGACCGGCGGCTTCGGCACCGTGCTCGGCGTCGTCTTCGGTGCCGTCACCTTCGGCCTCGTGGCCAACGCGGTCTTCTTCATCCCGGCGATCGACGGCAGCTACTACCGCGTCTTCGTCGGCGTCGTGTTGCTGATCGCCGTGTTCCTGAACGAGGGCGTGCGCAAGCGCATCACGGGGGGGATCTGAGCATGCCAGATTCCAATACATCTCAGCCGATCATGCGGGTCGAGGCCCTGACCAAGAAGTTCGGCCCCTTCACCGCCCTCAACGGCATCGACTTCGAGGTTCATGCGGGCGAGGTCCATGCGCTGCTGGGCGACAACGGCGCCGGCAAGTCCACGCTCATCAAGATCCTCTCCGGCGTGCACAAGCCGACCTCGGGCAGGATCCTGATCGATGGCCGCGAGGCGGAATTCGATTCCCCGCGCGACGCCAGCAGAGCCGGCATCGGCACGGTCTACCAGGATCTGGCGCTCAATCCGCTGATGAGCGTCACGCGCAACTTCTTCATGGGGCGCGAGATCAGCCGCGGGCCGAAGCCGTTCAGCTGGCTGGCCATGGACGAGATGGCGCGGATCACCCATGACGAGATGGTCAAAATCGGCATCGACATCTCCGACCCGTCCCAGGCGGTCGGCACCATGTCCGGCGGCCAGCGCCAGACGCTCGCCATCGCCCGCGCGATCCATTTCGGCGCCCGGGTGCTGATCCTGGACGAACCGACCTCGGCGCTCGGGCAGAAGCAGCAGATGGAGGTGCTGAAGACGATCCAGCGCGTGCGGCTGCGCGGCGACATCGCCATCATCTTCATCACCCACAACGAGGTCCACGCCAAGCTGGTCGCCGACCGCTTCACCTTCCTGGCGCTGGGCGAGGTGATCGGCCGCGGCACGCGCGCCGACCTCGAGGGCGAGGACATCCGCCATCTGATGGCTGGCGGCGCCAATATCAGCGACCTGCAGAAGCAGCTGGAGGCGGTGCGACTGAGCGGCAGGGCGGCGTCCTAGACGACCTGACCGCCGGCGCTTCTCATCCGCCGACGAGCCATTCCGCCACTTTCCCCAGGATGAACAGCGGGCCCGCGGCGATCGCGATGATGGGCAGGGTGGCGAGCGGGATGGCGATGAGGTCAAAGCGAAACAGGTGGCGCAAGACGTCGCGGATGCCCCGGTAGATCGCGGCTACGACCTCGAACAGAGGCGACAGCAGATGCTCGATCAACCCTTCGGCGATTGTTTGAAGGACAAACCGGCCGATGATTCGCAGCGCGTGAAACGCCGTCTCAGCAATCTCGTCCATGCGCGGGACATGGCGCTTCGCACGGCATCTGCAAGGGGCAGCGGCTGGCGCAAGCATGATATCGTCGCTGCCGTGCGGAAAGACCACAGCAAAACGGCCCCGCTCTGCACGGGGCCGTTCGTCGCGCGACCAACGAAAAAGGTTCAGCTCAGCGCGCCGCCAGCGCCGAGCCCTGGCGCTTGGCCATGTATTGCTTGGCGGTCTCGACCGCGACCGCGGCGTCGCGGCAGTAGCTGTCGGCGCCAATCGAATTGGCGAAGGCCTCGTTCAGCGGCGCGCCGCCGACCAGGACCACGTAATCCTGGCGCACACCCTTCTCGATCAGCGTGTCGATGACGACCTTCATATAGGGCATGGTGGTGGTGAGCAGCGCCGACATGCCGAGGATGTCCGGGCCGTGCTCCTCGAGCGCCGCCATGTATTTCTCGACCGGGTTGTTGATGCCGAGGTCGATGACCTCGAAGCCGGCGCCTTCCATCATCATCGACACCAGGTTCTTGCCGATGTCGTGGATGTCGCCCTTCACCGTGCCGATCACCATCTTGCCGACCTTCGGCGCGCCGGTCTCCGCCAGCAGCGGGCGCAGGATGAACATGCCGGCCTTCATGGCGTTGGCGGCCAGCAGCACCTCGGGCACGAACAGGATGCCGTCGCGGAAATCGACGCCGACGATGCGCATGCCTTCGACCAGCGCCTTGGTCAGCACGTCATAGGGCGCCCAGCCGCGGCCGAGCAGGATGTTGACCGCCTGCTCGATCTCCTCCTTCAGCCCGTCATAGAGATCGTCGTGCATCTGCTGCACGAGATCGTCGTCGTTCAGGCTGTTGAGATCCAATTCGCCGTCATTCGCCATGGTCACACCCTCGGGTCAATGCGAAGTCCGCTCGGTTTTACGCGAAGGCGGGGCTCGGAAGCCGCCTTTGTTGCGACGTGTTATAAAGTGGCAGCGACCTTCCCGGAACGGGATAAATCTCGGTTCCGGCATGACTTTTCGGCAGGGATCGGCGGTTTTCCGCGCCGCGGGGCGGGGTTGCCCGGATCCGGGCCAGCTTGTATATACAAGTTCATACAACCTGTTCGGAGGGCCGCCGCATGGCGTCCGCGGATTTCGTTCTCACCCCCGGAACGCTGACCCTGGGCCAGCTGCGCGACCTGGTCGAGCAGCCGCGGCCCGTCGCCCTCGACCCCGCCAGCCACGCTGCCATCGACCGCTCGGCGGCGGTGGT
>JAEUKU010000284.1 GCA_016794075.1 Rhodospirillaceae bacterium | reverse complement strand
GCCGTCCTTGGTCGCGGCCAGCTCCGTCGTCATGTGGTAGTCGCGGGCGAAGGCGGTGGCGGACAGGTTCTCCAGCCTGTCCTCGACCCATTTCACCGGCACGCCCAGCACGATCGAGGCGACGATGGAGCAGACATAGCCCGGATAGACGCCGACCTTGTTGCCGAAGCCGCCGCCGATATCGGGCGAGATGACGCGGATCTTGTGCTCCGGGATGCCGGAGAGGATGGCCGCCACCGTGCGCACCACATGCGGCGCCTGGAAGGTGCCCCAGACGGTGAGCTCGCCCTTGATCTTGTCCATCGAGGCCAAGGAGGCGCAGGTCTCCAGCGGCATCGGATGCACGCGCTGGTACGAGATCAGCTCCTTCACCGTGACGGGCGCCTCGGCGAAGGCCTTGTCGGCCGCCGCCTTGTCGCCGATGGTCCATTCGAAGATGTGGTTGGGGTGCTTGCGCGGCCCATGCGCGCCATCCTTCTTGTCCTTGATGTCCTCGCGCAGGACAGGTGCGTCGGGCGCCATCGACTTGAACGGGTCGACCAAAGGCGGCAGCGGCTCATATTCCACCTCGACCAGTTCCACCGCGTCGGCGGCGATGTAGCGGTCCTGGGCGACGACGAAGGCCACCTCCTGGTTGGCGAACAGCACCTTGCCGTCGGCCAGCACCATCTGCACGTCGCCGGCCAAGGTCGGCATCCAGTGCAGCTTCACCGGTTTCAGCTCCTCGGCGGTCAGCACCGCCACGACGCCGGGCAAGGCTGTCGCCTTGCTGACGTCGATCTTCTTGATCCGCGCATGGCCGTAGGGCGACCGGACGAAATCGCCGAACAGCATGCCCGGCAGCTTGATGTCGTCGACGTAATTGCCCTTGCCCTGGATGAAGCGGGCATCCTCGGTACGGCGGCGGGAGAAGCCCATGCCCTTGAGGGCGGCCTCGCGCTCGGCGCGGGTGGGGGTTGGCGCGTTCATTCTGCGGCCTCCTTGCGGGGCTGGCCGGCCATCACCTGGGCGGCCGAGCGGATTGCCTTGACGATGTTCTGGTAGCCGGTGCAGCGGCAGATGTTGCCGGCGATGCCGAAACGGATCTCCTCGTCGGTCGGAGTCGGGTTCTCCTGCAGCAGGCGATAGGCCCGCGTGATCATGCCCGGCGTGCAGAAGCCGCATTGCAGGCCGTGATGCTCGGCGAAGGCCGCCTGCAGCGGATGCAGCGAACCGTCCGCCGCCGCCATGCCCTCGATGGTGACGACCTTGCTGCCCTCGGCCTGCACGGCGAAGAGGGTGCAGGACTTCACCGAGCGGCCGTCGAGATCGACCGTGCAGGCGCCGCAATGCGTGGTCTCGCAGCCGATATGCGGCCCGGTCAGATTCAGGTTCTCACGCAGGAAATGGATCAGCAGGGTGCGCGGCTCGACTTCCGCCGACATATCCTTGCCGTTGACGTTGATCGTCACCCGCGTCTTGGCTGGGTTGCTCATGATGGGCTCTCCTTCTAGCGGGCGCGGGATTTGGCGCGGGCGATGGCGCGGCGCACCATGACGCCCAGGACCGAGCGGCGGTATTCGACCGGCCCGCGGGTATCCGTGGTCGGGTCGGAGATCGCGATGGCCGCCTTGGCTGCGGCGTCGATGGCGCCGGCGTCCACCGCCGTGTCGACCAGCGCCTTGGCGGCATCGACCGCCAGCAAGGGCGTCTGTGCCACGTTGGTGAGGGCGATGCTGGCGCCGCTGCACTTGCCGCCGCTCATGGTCAGCACCACCGCGGCCGCGGCGACGGCGTAATCGCCGATCTTGCGCTTCAGCTTCTCATAGGCCCAGCCGTGGCCGGCGGTGGGTGCGGCAAAGCGGATCTCGGTCAGGATCTCGCCCGGCTGCAGCTTGGTGAAAAAGGCAGCCTCGTAAAAATCCCGCGCCGCGACCTGACGGTTGCCCTTGCCGCCGGTCAGGGTGTAGCGGGCGTCGAGGCAGAGCATCAGGCCGGGCATGTCGTTGCCCGGGTCGCCATTGGCGACATTGCCGCCGATGGTGCCCTGGTAGCGCACCTGCGGATCGGCGATGACCTGGGCCGCCTCCTGAAGGATCGGCGCCTTCTCCCGGAGGAGCGCGGAGTCGAGGATCTCCGCCTGGGTGGTCATGGCGCCGAGCACGATGTCGGCGCCCTCGGACCGGACGCCTTTGAGGCCGCCGATCCGGCCCAGATCGACCAGATGCTCCGGCTGCGCCAGGCGCAGCTTCATCATGGGGATCAGGCTGTGCCCGCCGGCCAGCGGACGGGCTTCCTCGCCGAGGTCGGCCAGAAGCTTGACCGCCTCGCCGACCGAGTTCGGCCGGTGATAGGTGAAACGACCCGGTATCATGATGCTCCTCCCAGAGAGGCTATGGTCCCGGCGCGTGATCGCGCTCTTGGATCAAAGAACTCTACGGGCCGCGCCCGGACGTCGCAGGCGCCGGGGCACGAAGCAGCGGGTTAGGGCACGAGTTGCGGCGGAATCCGCACCAATTACGACAGAAGGACTGCCTCTTGTCGTGACACTTTGGGACTTTCGATCCGTTGCAGGCGGGCCTTTAGCTTGGGCAAAGCGCTGCGGCTGACCGGAACCGCTGTGTCACCCACCATGATCAGGCCGCCATCGCCCTTGCGCCGGATCGATTTCACATATGGCAATTGTACTATATGCGAGCGGTGGACGCGGAAGAAGCGGTCCTTGTCCAGCCGCGCCTCCAGCTCGGTGATCGACAGGTTGCAGAAATACTCGCGCCCGGAATCCTGCACATGGGTATAGCGGCCGTCGGCGCGGATGGCCCAGATGTCGGCCGGGTCCAGCATCAGCTTGACGCCCCCGGCCTGGACCGGGATGCGCGCCTCGCCGTTGCCGCGCGGCGCGGGCCCCGGCGCTTCGTCGTTGGCGGGCGGCGCCATCGGCACGCCCTGGATCACGGAACGCTCCCACATCAGGCCGCCTTCGCCGACCGCGTCGTGACGGCCGCCCGGCGGCACCAGGAGCAGCATCGAGGTGGCGCAGATGATGAAGGCGACGATGGCGACCACGATGGCCAGCAGGTTGCGGTCCAGCACATGGGTCGCCGCAGCGCCGATGAGCGAGGTCGGGGTCATCAGCGTCCCGTACATCGCGGCATAGTGCATGCCGGAGATGGCGAGGCCCATCACGGCGGCGCCCAGCACCGCGCGCGCTTGCAGCCGCGTGCCGAACGCCAGGTGCAGGCTGATCCCCGCGGCGACGATGCCGATGAGGACACTGATCATGACCCAGAGCGGCTGATAGGCGAGCTCGACGGGGCCGGCCAGGGCCGTCATCCCGACATAATGCATGCCGGCGATGCCGCCGCCGGTGAAGAGCGCCGCCGCCACGTCGCGCCAGTTGCCGCTGGGAATGACGGTCATCACGCCATAGCCGATGCCGACGGCGAGCACGGCGATGAGGAAGGAAAGCAGGGTCAGGAACAGGTCGTAGCTGACCTCGGCCGGCATGTAATAGGCGAGCATGCCGATGAAGTGCATGGCCCAGATCGAGGAGCCGAGGGTCACCGCCGACATGGCGAGCACCAGGCGCCGCCGCGCGCCTTCGAAGCGGCCGACCTCGCGCGCCAGGACCAGCGAGACGAAGCTGCCCTGGATTGCGATCAGGACAGACAACGCCATCAGGATCGGATCATGTCCGGTGTGTATCGGCACCCTCGCTCATTCCCAGTCATGAGCGCCGCGGCGACGATATCCGGTCGTCGCCGGGCAGGGCCGCGATTATAGCGCAGCCGAGGGGCGCGCCAGCCGGAATCTGCATCGCACCGCCGCTAGGTCCCGAGCGTCGGGATCCGGGCGCAGCCCAGGGCATCGAAGATCGGGATGACCAGGAAGAAGCTTAACGCCAGGTCGACGGCAACCAGGGCGGCGGCCTGCCACAACAGGATTCGCAGGCATTTCATCAGCAGGAAACCCTCGATCGCCACGCTGGCCGCCAAGGCGAGCAGGCTGAGCCCGAGGGCGAGCTGGGAGTCCGGGTTCAGTCCTCCCAGCAGGGTGGCGGGCAGGTGCAGGACAATCCAGAGCAGGCTGGTCCAGTTGTAGACGGCGATGCAGCCGGGCGCCTCGCGCTCCCGCTCCAGCACGCGGCCGACGGAGAGGAGCACGAGGGGAAACAGGATCCAGCCATAGGCGTAGCCGACGCTGCGCGCGGCGACACATTGGAGAGGCGCGATCACCGACTGGTCGATGTCCAGCCAGAGCTGCAGCAGGAAATAGGGCAGGATCAGCAGGGCCAGCCAGAACGAGCGCAGCGCGCCGGCGGCGGAACGGTCGAAATAGCGCAGGAAGGCTTCGTCGAACCGCGCCAGCAGCAGCAGGCCGCGGCAGGCGAGACGGAACTCGGTCCAGCTAGGCATGGAAATAGGAATCGAGCATGCGTTCGTAGATGCGGCTCAAGGCTGCGAGATCGGCGAGGGCGACGTTCTCGTCGACCTTGTGCATGGTCTGGCCGGTCAGGCCGAACTCGATCACCGGGCAATAATCCTTGATGAAGCGCGCATCCGACGTGCCGCCGGTGGTGGAGAGCTCGGGGTCGAGCCCGGTTTCCGCCTTGACCGCCGCGCGCAGCAGGTCGCTGAGCGCGCCCGGCGGGGTGACGAAGGAGACGCCGGAGCATTCG
>JAEUKU010000279.1 GCA_016794075.1 Rhodospirillaceae bacterium | reverse complement strand
TGGCGATGCGGGCGAGCGGCGGGTAGAAGTCTCGCCGCAACCCGGCGACCAGATCGGGCAGGGGATAGGCGAAATACTTGTATTCGCCCTTGCCGAAGCCGTGGCGCGCCATCACCACCCGGCTGCGGAAGCGATCGTCCTGGTCATAGTGCGCGATCAGCGCGGCGCAGGCCTCGGGCGACAGCAGCGGGCCGGTCAGCGCGCAGCCGAGGCTGTCGAGATCGGCGGCGATCCTTGCCCAGTCGAGGCCGGCGATACCGTGGTCGGCTGTCGCAGCTTGCGCAAGGCGGGGCATGGCGATGCTCCGGCGAATCATGCGTCACCATCGCCGCGGCGGCGGCTGCGAGCACTCCGATCCTTGCGGCGGGTCAGGCGGCGGCGATCGCCAGATCGCGGCGCGCCAGCCAGTCCTTGTCGAGCACGCCCTCGGCGATGCGCTCCACTTCGACGGTGGTCCGTACGTTTCGAAAGGCCCCCACCGACGTTTCGCTGGCCGACGTTCCGGTGGCCGACATTTTGCTGGCCGGCGATTCGTCGAAGCTGATGCTGAGCTCACCGCCGCCGCTGGCCAGGATGCGCACCGGCGGCTTGGCCAGGCCCAGACGCGCGGCGATCAGCGCGATGGCGGTGGCGCCGGTGCCGCAGGACAATGTCTCCGCCTCAACGCCGCGCTCGTAGGTGCGCATGCGAAAGGCGTTGTCGCCGATCCTGCCGGCCCAGTTGACGTTGCAGCCGCGCGGAAACAGCGGGTGGTGGCGGATTTCTGGCCCCAGGCCGCCGACATTCACTGGTGCCACGTCGGCGACGAAGATCACGACGTGCGGTACGCCGGTGTCGACGTAATGGCCGGTCAGCGTGCCCTCGCTGGTCGGAATCGACAGGTGGAGGCGTTCGTCCTTGGGATCGGTCATCGTCATGGTGACGCGAAAGCCGGCGAGATCGGCGGCGATGGCGCCGGCATCGGTGTCGAGAATCGTGTGCCGGCCGCTGAACAGGCCGATTTCCCAGGCGCGGCGGATGGCGCAGCCGGCGCCGTTGCCGCACATCTCGCCGTCATTGCCGTCGGCGTTCACATAGACCATCCCGACATGGCCGGGCGCGCCCTGGCCGAGCAGGACGAGCCCGTCGCCGCCCAATCCGCGGCGCCGGTCGCACAGCGCCTTGGCGAGGCTGCGGCGGTTCGCGCGCAGCCTGCCGCCACGATCGTCGATGACGACGAAGTCGTTTCCGCTGCCATGCATGCGCGCGAATGGGATCATGTTCTCCGCCGGGTTCCAATGCACCAATCGGTGCCAATTATGCGCGCCTTGCGCGTGGCGGCAAGCGTGATAGGGTTGCATCGGCGCCTTGCAAGGCGCCGCGGAACAGGGCGCAAAGCAAGCACCGGCCGCGGATTGTCCGACACCGAACCGGTGCTGGCCAGGGTGGGGAGGCAGTACGGCCGTTGGTCGACAGGCAGAGTATGCGTGCGATGGTGTTGTTGTCGCCGGCGATGGTATCGCTGGCGCTGTTCCTCGTCGCGCCGATCGTCTTCATCGCCATCTATTCGTTCTGGCTGCGCGTGGCCGAGGGGACGGATGTTCCCGCCTTCCAGTTCGGCAACTGGATCGCCGTGCTGCAGGACCGCTACTACTGGATGGGGCTCTCCAGCACCTTCAAGACCTCGCTCATCACCACCGCGGTTTGCGCGCTCATCGGCTACCCGACCGCCTATTTCCTGGCGCGCATCCGTTTCGGCAACAAGGCGTTGCTGCTGTTCCTGCTGTTCCTGCCGTTCTGGATCTCCTACATCATCCGCACCATGGCGTGGATCAGCGTGCTGGGGAAGACCGGCGCCGTGAACACCGCGCTGATCTGGCTCGGCATCATCGATGAGCCGCTGAAGATGCTCTACAACGATTTCTCGGTGGTCATGGGCCTGGTCTATTTTCTGGTGCCCTACATGATCATCAACATCTATGTCAGCCTCGACGGCATCGACCGCAACCTGGAGGCCTCCGCGCGCACTCTCGGCTGCTCCGGCTGGCAGGCTTTCCGCGAGGTGACGCTGCCGCTGTCGCTGCCGGGCCTGGGTGCCGGCTGCATGCTCTGCTTCGTGCTGGCCGCCGGTTCCTACGTGACGCCGAAGCTGCTGGGCGGGCCCGATACCTTGTTCTTCCCGGATCTCATCTACGAGGCGATCATCTCGCAGCTCGACTGGCCCACGGGCGCGGTGCTCTCGGTCATCCTGCTGATCGCGCTGGGGCTGCTCGTCGCGGTTTACAACCGCTTCATGAGCCTCTCCGACATCTACAAGAGCTTCGCGCGATGAACACGACGCTCGATTCCAGGCTGGCCTTCTGGCTGCTCGGCCTCTGCGCGCTGGGGGTCTATATGTTCCAGTTCGCGCCCATCGTCGTCGTCATGCTGCTCTCCTTCAATTCCTCGCGCAGCGGCGCCTTTCCGATGGAAGGGCTGAGCCTGCAATGGTACCACAAGCTCTTCGCCAATGACTCGATCCTGGAAGCCTTCCAGACCTCGGTCATCCTCGCCTTCGGCTCCTCGCTCATCGCGACGGTTCTGGGCGTCATGGCGGCGATCGCCCTGGTGCGCTATTCCTTCAAGGGCAAGAACGCCATCAGCACCCTCATCAGCCTGCCGCTGCTGGTGCCCGAGGTGGTGCTCGGCGTCGCCTTGCTCATCTTCCTGAAATACATGGGCATCTATCGCAGCTTCGGCATGCTGATGCTCGGCCACACGGTGCTGGCGCTGCCCTTCGTCGTGCTGGTGGTGCAGGCGCGCCTGGTCGGCTTGAGGCAGAATTTCGAGGAGGCGGCGTTGAGCCTCGGCGCCAACCGCCTGCAGACCTTCCGCGAGGTGACGCTTCCGCTCATTTCCCCGGCGATCCTCGGCGGCTTCCTGTTCGCGGTCGCCATCTCCTTCGACAACATCACCGCCACCTTGTTCTGGAAGAAACCGGGCATCGAGACGGTGCCGTCCAAGATCTTCGCCATGCTGCGCACCTCGGTCTCGCCCGAGATCAACGCGCTGGGCACGGTGATGATCGTGCTCACGATCTTGCTGCCGCTGATCGGCGGATATGCGGTCCGCCGGTTGAGCCGCGGCAGATAGCGATGCGGTGGATACGCCATCGCACATTAGAGGAGGTAGGGTATGAAGTTCGGTGACGACAAGAAGTACGAGCGGCTGCTCGAAGCCTATGGCAACGGCGACGTCAGCCGCCGCGACCTGATGCGTTTCCTGGGCGTGGCCGCGGCCGCGGTCGGCGTCGTCGGCGGCCCGTTCAAGGGCCTGACGCGCGAAGCGCTGGCGGCGGTGGAGCAGGTGCGCTTCGACGGCTGGGGCGGCATCGTCTCGGAGGCGTTCCATAACTTCGCCTTCCCGCCCTTCACCGAGAAGACGGGCATCAAGGTCGCGGAAGGCGAGTTCGGCGACACCGACGAGTTCCTGACCCTGGTGAAGGCGGCGCAGCCGGGCGAATACAACGTCTTCCTGGTGAGCGGCGTCTACGACTACGCCCGCTTCAACAAGCAGGGGCTCGGCGGCTGGATCAACGAGGCGAACATCCCGAACCTCGCCAACCTGCTGCCCGCTACGCTCGATGCCTTCCGGCGCGAGACCGAGGGCAAGCTCTCCGCCGTGCCGTTCGACTACGGCACCACCGGCATCGCCTATAACCGGAAATACATCTCCGACGAGGAGGCGAAAGCCGGCGCCAAGCTGCTGTGGGACGAGAAGTACAAGGGCAAGATGGCGATGTACGACGGCTGGCAGACCCGTGCCTGGATGGCCAGCATCTATACCGGCCAGGATCCGCAGGGTGCCACCGACACGGCGGCCATGTGGGACGCCTGCCGCAAGCAGCG
>JAEUKU010000222.1 GCA_016794075.1 Rhodospirillaceae bacterium | reverse complement strand
CGGGGCGCGGATCCAGCAGGTCCAGCTTCAGCACCGGGTGCTGCTGGCCGAAATGGGCGAGATGGGTGAGGGCGATCGGGCCGACGCTGCCGGCCAGGATGGCGGCCGGTCCCGCCACATGCCGCGGCGGAGCAGGCCGCGGCGCAACAGATTCCGCGGCAACCAGCCTGGCATAGGCGATGATCATCGGATCGCTCGCCACCACCGGGGCGGCGCTTTCCACCGCGAGCCGCGCCGTCACCGCCACGTCATCGTCATCCGCCGTGTCGGCGAGGACATGGTTGCCCTGCAGGCGCAGCTCGTCGAAGGCTTTCCGCGCCGCGGCGATTCCCTCGCGCAACCTGGCATGCGGCAGCAGCGCGACCGATTGCTGGGTCTGATGCGACAGGAAGCGCACCAGGTCCGGATCGGTCATCGGCGTCAGCGGATCGAAGCGCTTGATGGATTCCGAGACCAGGCGGCCGCGATAGAAGAGATAGCCCTGGAAGACGGTCACGTTGTAATGCGGAAAGCCGGCGCTCATCAGCGCCGGGCCGCCGGCGCGGGCGGCGAGGAAATCTGCCGCCGGACCGATATTGCCGCTCTCGCTCGAATCGAAGGTGGCGCAGGCCTTGTAGGCGAGGCGCGGGCACCCGGCTCCCGCCAGGGCGGCTGCGGCCTCGGCAAGCACGGCGAGCACCTCTGCCTTGGGCGCCAGGCGCGTGCGCGTCGCCAGGATAGCGACCGGCGCATCTCCCTCGGGCCGCGCCGCCGCCGGCGTGAACAGCACATCGCAGGGAATACCCGCGGCCTCGAGCTCTCCCGCCACCAGCAAGGCGCCGGTGAAGTCGTCGGCGATGATGCCAAGGGCCGGTGACAAGGCTTTGTCCTGTCTAGTTCGCCGTCAATTCGCGCGCGATGATGATCTGCTGGATCTGCGACGTCCCTTCATAGAGGCGGAACAGGCGCACGTCGCGATAGAAATGCTCCACGGCATAATCCTGCATGTAGCCGGCGCCGCCATGGATCTGCACCGCGCGATCAGCGACCCGGCCGACCATCTCGGAGCAGAACAGCTTGGCGCAGGCCGCCTCCTGCACGATCCGCTTGCCGTCGTCGAAGCGGCGCGCGGCCTCGATCACCATGCAGCGGCCGGCGAAGGTCTCGGTCGCGCTGTCGGCCAGCATCGCCTGGATCAGCTGGTGCTCGGCGATCGGCTTGCCGAATTGCACGCGGTTGCGGGCGAAGGCGACGGATTCGTCGCACAGCCTTTGCGCCGCGCCGACGCAGACGGCGGCGATGTGCAGACGGCCGCGGTTCAGCACCTTCATCGCCGTCTTGAAGCCCTGGCCCTCGACGCCGCCGATCACCGCCTCGGCCGGCACCCGGCAATTCTCCAGGATGACGTCGCAGGTGCGGGTGCCGCGCTGGCCCATCTTCTTGTCGACCGGGCCGAGGCTCAGGCCCGGGCTGTTTCTCGGCACCAGGAAGGCGGTGACGCCGCCCGGGCCGGGGCCGCCTGTCCGCGCCATCAGGGTGAAGACGTCGGCGACCGGGGCGTTGGTGATGTAGCGCTTGGTGCCGTTGATCAAATACTGGTCGCCGTCGCGGATGGCGCCGGTGCGGATCGAGCCGGCATCGGAGCCGACATCCGGCTCGGTCAGCGCGAAGGAGCCGATGACCTCGCCCTTTGCCATGCGCGGCAGCCAATAGGCCTTTTGCGCCGGGGTGCCGTCGACGATGATGCCCTGCGAGCCGATCCCGTTATTGGTGCCGATCACCGAGCGGAAAGCAGGCGAGGTGTAGCCAAGCTCGAGCGCGATGGTGACCTCTTCCTCCATGGTGAGGCCGAGGCCGCCGAATTCTTCCGGGATCGACAGCCCGAACAGGCCGAGCGCGCGCATCTCCGCGACCAGTTCCGGGGGAATCGCATTGTCGGTCTCGACCTGGGCCTCGGCCGGGATCAAGCGCGCGCGCACGAAGCGGCGGACGGTGTCTTGCAGGCTGTCCAGGACGCCCTGGTCTCTGATCACGAATGGGCCTCCTCGGCGGCGCGGCGCGGTCCGGTCGGGCGCCAAGATTCCTGTTGCGAGGGGAGGCTGGCACAGCTTAAGGTGTGCCGCAACAGAAAACGGAATTTAATTCCACAAATCAGATGCCGGTATCCCAGGCCGGCACGGCAGCACCGCGCGGAGAACGCGGGCTGCGGGGACGGGGCCTACAGGCGAGGTTCGGATGGCGCGACAGATGCCGCTCTCACCGTCAGCACCGTGGTTCCGGCTGGAGCTGGAGCCGGCGGACTGGCAGTCGGAAGCGGCGCGCGATCTGGTGCATTGGTACGGCCAGATGATGCTGATCCGCCGCTTCGAGGAGAAGCTGCTCGAACTCGAGAAGGCGGGCCTGATCCACGGCCCGGCCCATGCCAGCATCGGCCAGGAAGCGGGCGCCGTCGGCGCGATGTCGGTGCTGACGCGCGACGACAAGATCAACGGCACGCACCGCGCGCATCACCAGGTGCTGATGAAGCTGCTCGGCGCCGTGGTGCCGGCGGATTTCGACATCCGCAAGCACGACTTCACGCCGGCGATGGACGAGGCGATCCATCGCTTCATGGCCGAGATCATGGGCCTCACCCCAGGCTATTGCGGCGGGCGCGGCGGCTCCATGCACATGCGCTACGCGGCGGCGGGAATCGTCGGCACCTCGGCCATCGTCGGCGGCAACCCGCCCCATGCGGTCGGCTATGCGCTGGCCGACAAGATGCTGGACCGCAAGCTGATTTCGGTCGCCTTCTTCGGCGACGGCGCCGCCCAGGCCGGCACCAGCTACGAGGCGATGAACATCGCCGCTGCCCAGCGCGTGCCGGTGATCTTTTTCATCGAGAACAACCTCTACGGCGTGGCGACCCGCATCGACGACGTGACCCGGGAGACGCGGCAGACCGCGCGCGGCGCGATGCTCGGTATCCCGTCCATCGAATGCGACGGCATGGATGTCGTCGCCGTGCACCGCGCCATGGCCGAGGCGCGCCGCATCGTCGAGACCGAGGGCGGGCCGGTGGTGGTGGAGGCGCTCTGCTATCGCTTCTTCCATCAGAGCGGCAGTCGCACGGGCAGCGATTTCGGCTACCGCACCAAGGAAGAGGAGGCTGAATGGCGCGCGCGTGACCCGATCCTGCTCGCCCAGTCCCGCCTGACCTCCCTCGGCATCACGAGCGCCGAGGAACTTGCGCGCATCGACCGCATCGTCACCGAGCGCGTGGCCGCGGCGACGGCGCGGGTGACCGAGCCGGTGCCGGGCGGCAATGCGCTGCGCATCCCGCAGGCGCTGTGGCCCGATCCGGCCACGGTCGATCGCGGCATTCTCGGCGATCTCTCCGAGCTGTCGGACGCCCGCATGCTGTCGCATGACGACCTGCAATCCCTGCCGACCGAGAAGATCAAGTTCGTCACCGCCGCCTCCGAAACCATTGCCACGGCCATGGAGCGCGATCCGACCATCATCGTGCTGGGCGAGGACGTGCACCAGATGCGCGGCGGCGTCAGCGGCTTCACCAAGGGCGCGCTGGAAAAGTGGCCGGACCGGGTGCTGGCTATGCCGATCTCGGAGAATGGCTTCACCGGCGTGGCGCTGGGGGCGGCGCTCAACGGCTTGCGTCCCATCGTCGAGATCATGTTCGGCGATTTCTGCCTCTCCGCCGCCGACCAGATCGGCAACGGCGTCGGCAAGGTCCGGCACATGTTCGGCGACGGCTT
>JAEUKU010000214.1 GCA_016794075.1 Rhodospirillaceae bacterium | reverse complement strand
CGGTCGCGCACCAGGCCGGCGCCTTCCTGCTGTTCACCCTCGGCCTTTACACTCTGCATGGGCTGAAGTCCCGGCGGTCATGAGCGAGCCGGAACAGACAGGGCTGGAACGGCTGCCGGTCTCGGTCCTCACCGGCTTTCTGGGCTCCGGCAAGACCACTCTGCTGAAGGCCCTGCTGCCGCAGCCGGCGATGGCCGACACTGCCGTGGTGATCAACGAATTCGGCGAGATCGGCCTCGACCACCTGCTGGTCGAGCAGGCGAAGGAGGACACGATCTTGATGTCCTCCGGGTGCCTGTGCTGCAGCATCCGCGGCGATCTGATCGACACCTTGCGGCGGCTCTACAAGCGGCGCGAAAAGGGCGAGGTGCCGCGCTTCAAGCGCGTGGTGATCGAGACCACCGGCCTCGCCGATCCGGCGCCGATCCTGCACACCTTGATGGGCGACCCGCTGCTCGGCGCCTTCTATCGGCTGGACGGTGTCATCGCGACGGTCGATGCTGTGAATGCCGAGACCCAGCTCGACCGGCAATTCGAATCGGTGAAGCAGGCGGCGGTCGCCGACCGGATCGTGCTGACCAAGACCGATCTGGCGTCGGCGGAGTCCGTCGCGGCGCTGGAGCGGCGCCTGCGGGAGCTCAATCCGGCAGCACCAATCCTGCGCGTCGTTAATGGAGCCATTGCGGCGGAAAATCTTTTGGATGCGGGATTGTACAATCCGGCGCGGAAATCGCCCGACGTGTCGCGCTGGCTGCGCGAGGAAGCCTATGCTGAACCGTCGCGGGAAACGCACGCGCATCATCATCACGGCGAGCCTCATCACGGCAGGCACGACCACCACGGCCACGCGCCGGACGTGAACCGGCACGACGATCACATCCGCGCCTTCTGTCTCACCCGCGAGGAGCCGATCGACTGGGCGAAGTTCGTGGTCTGGATCGAGATGCTGATCACCCTGCGCGGCGCCGACCTGCTCCGGATCAAAGGCATTTTAGATATCGCAGGGTCCGACCAACCGGTGGCGGTGCACGGTATTCAGCATTTGTTCCATCCGCCCGCCCTGCTGCCGGGGTGGGACGGGCAGGGGCGCAGGTCCAGGATCGTCTTCATCACCCGCGATCTGGAGCGCGACTGGCTGGAGCGCTCGATGCGGGAGTTCCTCGCCGGCGCGCCCGCCGCGCCCGTGAACCCGGTCGTCCAGCAGGCTTGATTTTCGCTGTTTTACATTTAACCAGGGCCGCGCTACGGTTGACCGCTCGGTCAGGCACGCGGCGCGGCGATAATGTGCGGCGGCCGGCTTGGCGCCGTGTGCGGCCTCGGCGAGGCTCAGCAACGCGGTCTCAGAAAGTTTCACGGGGAAAGCTTCAGGAGGCACCATGTCCCTACGCAGCAAGCTGACGGCATCCGTCGTGGCGGCGGCCTTTGTGCTCGCCGGCCAGACGGCGAGCGCCGATATGATGACCAGCATCGGTCAGGGCGAAGGCGAAGTCTCGATCGTCGCCTGGCCGGGCTATATCGAGCGCGGCGAGTCCGATCCCAACTACGACTGGGTTACCGGCTTCGAGAAGGAGACCGGCTGCAAGGTCAGCATCAAGACGGCCGGCAGCTCGGATGAGATGGTGTCGCTGATGAATGCCGGCGGCTTCGACCTCGTCACCGCCTCGGGCGATGCCAGCCTGCGCCTGATCGCCGGCGGCACGGTGCAGGAAATCAACACCGCCCTCATCGCCGACTACGCCAAGATCGACCCGCGGCTGCAGAGCGCCGTCTGGCACACGGTCAACGGCAAGCATTACGGCGTGCCGTGGCAGTGGGGCGCCAATGTCCTCATGTACAACGCCGGCGTGTTCGAGAATGCGCCGCAGAGCTGGTCGGTGGTGTTCGAGGAGCAGACCCTGCCCGACGGCAAGTCGAACAAGGGTCGGGTGCAGGCCTATTACGGCCCGATCTACGTCGCCGACGCCGCGCTCTATCTGATGACCAACAAGCCCGAGTTGGGCATCACCGATCCCTATGCGCTGACCAAGCCGCAATTCGACGCGGCGATCGAACTGCTGCGCCAGCAGCGCCAGATCGTGAACAAGTACTGGGGCGATGCCGCCGCACAGGTCGACGATTTCACCACCGAGGGCGTGGTGGCCTCGACCTCCTGGCCCTATCAGGTGAATACGCTGCGCGCCGGCGGCAAGATCAAGATCGGTTCCACGGTGCCCAAGGAAGGCGCCACCGGCTGGGCCGACACCACCATGATGCACGCCCAGGCGCCGCATCCGAACTGCGCCTATAAATGGCTGAACCACTCGCTCTCGGCCAATGCCCAGGCGGGCACGGCCGCCTGGTTCGGCAGCGTGCCGGCGGTGCCGGAGACCTGCAGCGACCCGATCCTCACCGAGCAGGGCTGCAAGATCAACGGCATCCAGAACTTCGCCCGCATCCATTTCTGGAAGACCCCGGTCGCCAATTGCGGCGGCGGCCGCGAATGCGTGCCCTATCGCGAATGGGTCGGCGCCTACCAGGCCGTCCAAAGCGGCCAGTAGGGCGATTTCGATAGCTGACACGGGGCGGATCGCCTGCGATCCGCCCCGCTTTCGTTGATCCCCTGAACCATCAGACATCCGTCCATGCCCGACGCCCCGAAGACATCCATCGCCGTCTCCTTCCGCGAGGTGTCGCGGCACTACGGCGCGGTGAAGGCGGTCGATGCCGTTTCCTTCGACATCCTGGACGGCGAATTCTTCGCCATGCTGGGCCCGT
>JAEUKU010000194.1 GCA_016794075.1 Rhodospirillaceae bacterium | reverse complement strand
CGAGGCGGCGATCCGCAAGCTGATCGCCGCGCGCTTCCCCGACCACGGCATCTTCGGCGAGGAATTCGGCAAGGAGCGCGCCGACGCCGAATATGTCTGGGTGCTCGACCCCCTGGACGGCACGCGAGCCTTCGTCACCGGGCGGCCGACCTTCGGCACCCTCATCGCGCTGATCCGCAACGGTCAGCCGCTACTCGGCGTCATCGACATGCCGGTGCTGGGCGATCGCTGGGTCGGCGCCGTCGGCCGCCCGACCACGCTCAACGGCGAGCCTGTCCGCGCCCGCGCCTGCCCGAGCCTCGCCAAGGCCTATCTCTCCGCCTCGATCCCGCTGATGTTCGACACGGCTGAAAAGAAGGCCCGTTTCGACGCCGTATCGGCCCAGGCCCTTTCCACCACCTTCGGCGGCGATTGCTACCAGTACGGCATGGTGGCGACCGGCTTTCTCGATCTTGTGATCGAGTGCTCGCTGGTCGAATACGACTACCTGGCGCTGACCCCGATCCTCGAGGGTGCGGGCGGCCGGATCACCGATTGGCGCGGCAATGGGCTGCGGCTCGGCTCCGACGACCGGGTCATCGCCAGCGGCGACGCCCGGGTGCATGCCGAGGCGCTGAAGATCCTGCAGGCGTGAGGCCTGCAGTTTCCGCCTTTTTTACAGCGACATATCTGAACTAGACTGCGCTCGGCTCTCTATACAGGTCGGAGGATACCGATCCATGGCTTTGCGTTCCTGGTTGCGATTGGCGCTGCTTGCCGCCCTGGCCGCGTTTCCCCCTTTGCCGGCCAGCGCCCAGGAAGGGGTCAAACTGCACGCCCTGACCCTCGGCGACGCGCCGAAATACGGCGCGGATTTCAGGCATCTCGACTACGTCAACCCGGACGCGCCGAAGGGCGGCCGGATCAATCTCGGCGCCACCGGGACCTATGACAGCTTCAACCAGTTCATCGTCAAGGGAACGCCGGCGGGCCTGCCCGGCCTTTACGACACGCTCACCACGTCGCCCGACGACGACCTGATGACCGAATACGGCCTGCTCGCCGAGAGCATGGAGGTGGCCGAAGACAAGTCGTGGGTCATTTTCAACCTCCGCCCCGAGGCGCGCTGGCACGACGGCCAGCCGGTCACTGCGGATGACGTGGTCTTCACCTTCAACATCCTCATGGAGAAGGGCAACCCGGTCTATCGCTACTATTACGCCGATGTCGAGAAGGTGGAGAAACTGGCCGAGCGCCGGGTCAAGTTCCAGTTCAAGCATGGCGGCAATCGCGAACTGCCGGTGATCATGGGCCAGCTCGGCATCCTGCCGAAGCATTGGTGGGAGGGACGCAAGTTCGAAGACGTGCTGCTGGAGCCGCCATTGGGCAGCGGTCCATACAAGCTCGGCAAGTTCGAACTCGGCCGCTCCTTCACCATGGTGCGGGTGGAGGATTACTGGGGCCAGAATCTGCCGATCAACATCGGCACCGACAATTACGGCGAGGTCCGCTACAACTATTACCAGGATCCTGAGATCCAGCTGGAAGCCTTCAAGGCCGGGGCGATCGATCTGCGCAGCGAGAATTCCGCCAAGCGCTGGGCCACGCAGTACGAGTTCCCCGCCGTCAAGGACGGAAGGGTGAAGAAGGAAAAGATCGATCACCAGAACCCGGTGGGCGTCCAGGGATTCGTCTACAACATCCGCAAGCCGATCTTCCAGGATCCACGGGTGCGTGAAGCGATCGGCTATGCGTTCGACTTCGAATGGTCGAACAAGGCGCTGTTCTACGGCCAGTATTTCCGGACCCGCTCCTATTTCCAGAACTCGGAGATGGAGGCCAAGGGCCTGCCCTCGCCGGAAGAGCTCGAGGTCCTCGATCCGCTCAAGGACCAGATTCCGCCGGAGGTTTTTACCGCCGAATACAATCCGCCGGTCAGCGACGGCTCGGGCAATCCTCGCGACGGTCTGGCCAAGGCGGCGGCGCTTCTGGACGCCGCCGGCTGGAAGGTGGAGAACGGCAAGCGCATGAAGGACGGCCGGCAGCTGACCTTCGAGTTGCTGGACGATGATCCGAACACAGATCGCCTGGTGCTGCCCTTCCTGCGGAACCTGGAAAAAATCGGCGTCACCGGTACATTGCGGGTGGTCGATTCCGCGCAGTACCAGGCACGCATCGAAACCTTCGACTTCGACATGACCACGAAGATCTGGGGCCAGTCGAATTCGCCGGGCAACGAGCAGCGCGAATTCTGGGGCTCGCATGCCGCGGACACGCCGGGCAGCGACAACCTCATCGGCATAAAGAACCCGGCTATCGACAAGCTGATCGACGAGATCGTCAAGGCTCCGACGCGCGAGGCGCTGATCGTGCGCTGCCGTGCCCTCGACCGCGTGCTGCAATGGAACCACTACATCATTCCGCAGTTCAGCCTGGCCGCGTTCCGCATCGCCTATTGGGACAAGTTCGGCATGCCCGAGAAGCGGCCCGATCCGCTCTACGGCTACGGCGGCGCGGCCTGGTGGATTGATCCGGCGAAGGAAGCTGCTCTGCAGGGGCGCAAGAATGTAGAGGCGCAGACGGCGGAAACGACGCCTCCTGCCGAAGCGATCTCCCCCGCGGAAACACCGGCCGCGGCTTCCGAGACGGCACCGGCCGCGACCGCCCCTGCCGATCGCGGCCAATCCCCGTTGATCTATGCCGGCTTCGCCGTCGTCGCCGTCATCGTGGCCTATCTGCTCGGCCGGCGACGCGGCAAGAGTTCATGATCCCCGTGGACCGACGACCGGCATGATCGCCTATATCATCAGACGCCTGCTGCTGATCATTCCCACGTTGTTCGGCATCATGGTGCTGAACTTCGTCATCGTTCAATTCGCGCCGGGCGGCCCGGTCGAGCGGACTATCGCCGAACTCAAGGGCACCGCCGTCTCTGTGACCGCGCCGATCGTCGGGGCCGAATCCGATCTCGGCGCCAATGCCCCCGACGCGGCCGGCGGCGGCGCGGGTGCCGAGAGCGCCTATCGAGGCGCGCGCGGCCTCGACCCCTCCATCATCAAGGAGATCGAGCGCATGTACGGCTTCGACAAGCCGGCGCATGAGCGCTTCTGGATGATGATGAAGGACTACGCCACCTTCAATTTCGGCGAGAGCTTCTTCAAGGGCCGCCCGGTCGTCGACCTGGTGATCGAGAAACTCCCGGTGTCGATTTCCCTCGGCCTGTGGACGACGATGATCGTCTACCTGGTCTGCATTCCCCTCGGCATCGCCAAGGCGGTGCGCGACGGGACCGAGTTTGACGTTTGGACCAGTATCGTCATCATCGTCACAAGCGCCATCCCCGGCTACCTCTTCGCCGTGCTGCTCATCGTCCTCTTCGCGGGCGGCAGCTTCGTGCAATGGTTCCCGCTGCAGCATCTGACGTCGAACGACTGGGATATGATGAGCTGGCCGGAGAAGATCGCGGATTACTTCTGGCATCTCGCCCTGCCGCTGACCGCCATGCTGATCGGATCTTTCGCCAGCCTGACGCTCCTCACGAAGAACTCGTTCCTCGACCAGATCAACCAGCAATACGTCACCACCGCGCGCGCCAAGGGCCTGACCGAGCGGCGCGTGCTCTACGGCCATGTATTTCGCAACGCCATGCTGATCGTCATCGCCGGATTCCCCGGCGCTTTTATCAGCATCCTGTTCACCGGGTCTCTGCTGATCGAAATCATCTTCAATCTCGATGGACTCGGCTATCTCGGCTACGAGGCGGTGATCGCGCGCGACTATCCAATCATGTTCGCCACCCTCTATGTCTTCACGCTGATCGGCCTGCTGACGCAGCTGGTAAGCGACCTGATGTACACGGTGGTCGATCCGCGCATCGATTTCGAGGCGCGGACATGAGCGCCGTCGCCACCGTCGCATCTAGGCCGCTCCGGCCACGGCTCTTCGGCCTGCGGGTGACGCCGCTGACCTTGCGGCGCTGGGCCGCCTTCAAGGCGAACCGGCGCGGCTATGTTTCGGCGATCATCTTCCTCGCCCTATTCGGGATCAGCCTGTTCGCCGAACTGCTCGCCAATGACCGGCCGATCTTGGTCCAGTACGAGGACAGCTACTATTTTCCGATCTTCCGGGACTATCCCGAGACCACTTTCGGCGGCACATTCGAAACCACGGCGGACTATCGGGACCCCTATGTCCGGCAACTGATCGCCGATAAGGGCTGGGCGATCTGGCCGCCAATCCCGTTCAGCTATCGGACGGCGGTGACAGATCTGGCCGGACCGGCGCCGACGCCGCCGGACGCGATCAACTGGCTCGGCACCGATGACAAGGCACGCGACGTCTTCGCCCGCATCATCTACGGCTTCCGCATTTCCGTGCTTTTCGGCCTGGTCCTGACCGTGGTCAGCACCGTCATCGGCGTCATCGCCGGCGCGGTGCAGGGTTTCTATGGCGGTTGGGTCGACCTGTTGTTCCAGCGGTTCCTGGAGGTCTGGGGCGGCCTGCCCTTTCTCTACGTGCTGCTGATCCTTTCCAGCGTCATTGTGCCCGGCTTCTGGACCCTGCTCGGCATCATGCTGCTGGTGAGCTGGACCTGGCCGGTCGGCGTCGTGCGCGCCGAATTCCTTCGCACGCGCAATTTCGAGTATGTGCGCGCCGCCAAGGGCCTCGGCATGAGCGATTGGCGCATCATGACCAAGCACATCCTGCCCAATGCTCTGGTCGCCACGCTGACCTTCCTGCCCTTCACCTTGAGCGGGTCTGTCACGACGCTTACGGCGCTGGATTTCCTCGGCTTCGGCTTGCCGCCGGGCTCGCCCTCGCTCGGCGAACTGCTGCAGCAGGGCAAGGAGAACCTGCAGGCCCCCTGGCTCGGCACCACGGGCTTCATCGTCATCGGCACCATGCTGACCCTGCTGGTCTTCACCGGCGAGGCGATCCGCGACGCCTTCGATCCGCGGAAGACAATCGCATGAGTGGCGAGTCGTTGCCCCTGCTCCAGGTCGAGAATCTCTCCGTCGCCTTCCGCGGCCGGGTGGTGGCGGAGAAGGTCAGCTTCGCGATCGAGCGCGGCGAGACCCAGGCGCTGGTCGGCGAATCGGGCTCGGGCAAGTCGGTCACCGCGCTCTCCATCCTGAAGCTGCTGCCCTATCCGGCGGCGAGCCATCCGTCGGGGCGCATCCTGTTCAAGGGCGAGGATCTGCTGCAGGCCCCGCCGGAGCGGCTGCGCCAGGTGCGCGGCGGCAACATCGCCATGATCTTCCAGGAGCCGATGACCAGCCTCAATCCGCTGCACCGGGTCGAGCGCCAGCTGGTCGAGACGCTCACGCTGCATCGCCAGCTGTCGCGCGACGCGGCGCGCAAGGAGGCACTGGAGCTGCTCCGCCTGGTGCAGATCCGCGACGCGGAGAAGCGCCTCTCCGCCTTCCCGCACGAGCTTTCCGGCGGCCAGCGCCAGCGCGTGATGATCGCCATGGCGCTTGCCAACAAGCCCGACCTGTTGATCGCCGACGAGCCGACCACCGCCGTCGACGTCACCATCCAGGCGCAGATCCTGAAGCTGCTGCGCGAGCTGCAGGCCGAGCTCGGCATGGCGATCCTGCTCATCAGCCACGACCTCGCGCTCGTGCGCAAGATGGCGCGCGAGGTGGCGGTGATGCAGCAGGGCAAGGTCGTCGAGCAGAAGCTGACCGAGGACCTGTTCCGCAATCCCGAGCATCCCTATACACGCCAGCTGCTGGCGGCGCAGCCGAAGCCGAAAACCAACGGCGCCCAGATCGGCGGCGAGCTGATCGCGGCCGACGACCTCAAGGTCTGGTTCCCGATCAAGAAGGGCCTGCTGCGCCGGGTCGTCGATCATGTGAAGGCGGTGGACGGCGTCTCGGTCGATATCCGCGCCGGCGAGACGGTCGGCATCGTCGGCGAATCGGGTTCGGGCAAGACCACCCTGGCGCTGGGTCTGATGCGCCTCGTCGACTCGCAGGGGCCGATCGTCTTCATGGGCCGTCATATCGAAACGCTGAAGCGCGCCGAGCTGCGGCCGATCCGCCGCGAGATGCAGATCGTGTTCCAGGACCCCTATGGCTCGCTGTCGCCGCGCCTCTCGGTCGGCGAGATCGTCGCCGAGGGGCTGGAGGTCCACGACCTGGCCAAGGACGAGGACGAACGGGATGCCGCCGTGGTGGAGGCGCTGCAGGAGGTCGGCCTCGATCCCGAGACGCGCCACCGCTACCCGCACGAATTCTCCGGCGGCCAGCGCCAGCGCATCGCCATCGCCCGCGCCCTGATCCTCAAGCCCAAGCTGATCCTGCTGGACGAGCCGACCTCGGCGCTCGACATGTCGGTGCAGGCGCAGATCGTCGACCTGCTGCGCGACCTGCAGAAGAAGCACGGCTTCACCTATCTCTTCATCAGCCACGATCTGCGCGTGGTGCGGGCGATGAGCGACCGGGTGATCGTCATGCGCAACGGCAAGGTGGTGGAAGCCGGCCCGACCGAGCGGATCTTCCAGCAGCCGGAGGCGGACTACACCAAGGCCCTGCTCGACGCCGCGCTTAACCTCGAAGTCAGCCATCTGGACGCGATCCGGCAATGAAACCCGTCCTGCTGTTCGTCGGCGGCGAAGACCTCGAAGCCTCCTGGACGGCGGCCTTCGCAGAGCTGGCGCCGGAGGTCGCGTTCCGCTTCCATCGGCCGGGCGTGGACCTCTCCGACGTGCACTATTGCCTGGCCTGGAAGGCGATGCCCGATCTGTGGCCCCGGCTGACGGCGCTCAAGGCGGTGTTCTGCCGCGGCGCCGGCGTCGACCGGCTGCTGGCCGACCCGAGCCTGCCGCGCGACCTCCCGCTGGTGCGCATGGTGGAGCCGGAGCTCACCCGCGGCATGGTCGAATACGTGCTGTGGCAGTGCCTGTTCCATCACCGCCGCGTCTGGGAGCTGGAGGCGGCGCAAAGCTGCGCCGCCTGGCGGCCGCATGTCTATCCGGCGCCCTGGGACCGCACCATCGGCATCATGGGCCTGGGCGAACTGGGCGCCGCTGCGGCGGCCAAGCTGGTCGAGTTCGGCTTCAAGGTGAAGGGCTGGAGCCGCAGCCCGAAATCCTTGCCCCAGGTCGCCTGCTTCGCCGGCCGCGATCAGTTGCCCGCCTTCCTCGCCGGCACCGAGATCCTTGTCTGCCTCCTGCCGCTGACGCCGGAGACGCATGGCATCCTCAATGCCGAACTGTTCGCGCAACTGCCGAAGGGCGCCAGCCTGATCAACGCCGCGCGCGGCGGGCACCTGGTCGAGGCGGATCTGCCACCGGCCATGGCATCGGGCCAGATCGGCGCCGCCACGCTCGATGTCTTCGCCACCGAGCCGCTGCCCGAGGATCATCCGTTCTGGGCGCAGGAGCGGCTCTACATCACCCCGCACAACGCCAGCGACACCGACCCGCGTTCCGGCGCCTGGCGCGTCGCCAGGCAGATTGCGCGCTGCGAAGCGGGTGAGCCCCTGGAAGATGTGGTTGATCGAGCGCGCGGATATTGATCTCTGGTCGAGCCCTCCCCCGTTCCGGGGGAGGGGAAGCCGAGCTCAGCGGCGGCGGCGTGTCACCCGTTTCACCGGGCGCACGCGCGGGGCGGGTTTCGGCGCGATGATGGCGCGCCCGGCGCCCTTCTTCGGCCGCGACCAGGCTTCGACGAAGGCATAGAGCGCGCGCAGGCCCAGCGCCTCGCCGCCTTCCGGCCTGCCGGGGCGGTCGCGGGTGTTCCAGCCCATGGTGTCGATATGCACCCACGGCGTGCCGGGATCGATGAATTCCTGCAGATAGAGCGCCGCGGTGATGGCCCCGGCATAGGAGCCGTCGCTGACGTTGTTGATGTCGGCCACCTTGCTGTCCAGCATGCGGCGATAGGCCTTGTGCAGCGGCAGGCGCCAGAACGGGTCGTCCTCGGTGCGGCCGTGACGCAGCAGCGCCTCGGCCACGTCGTCGTCGTTGCAGAACAAGGCCGGCAGATCCGGCCCCAGCGCCACCCGCGCCGAGCCGGTCAGGGTCGCCGCGTCGATGATGAGGTCCGGCTTGTCGCTGTTGGCCTCGGCCAGCGCATCGCACAGGATGATGCGGCCTTCCGCATCGGTGTTGCCCACTTCGACCGTGATGCCCTTGCGGGTGCGGATCACGTCCAGCGGCCGATAGGCGTTGCCGGCGACGGCATTGTCCACCGCCGGAATCAGCAGGCGCAGCCGCACTTTCAGGCCCGCCGCCATGATCATCCGCGCCAGCGCCAGCATCAGCGCGGCCCCGCCCATGTCCTTCTTCATCAGCAGCATGCCGGAGGCTGATTTGAGGTCGAGCCCGCCGCTGTCGAAACACACGCCCTTGCCGACCAGGGTCAGACGCGGGCCGCTCTTGCCCCAGCTGAGGTCGATCAGCCGCGGCGGCCGCGTCGAGGCGCGGCCGACGGTGTGGATCGCGGGATAGTTCCGCGCCAGCAAATCGTCGCCGGCGATCACGCTGCACTTCGCCTTGTAGGCCTTGGCCACCGACTTCACCGCCTCGGCCAGCTGCGCCGGCCCCATGTCCTCCGCCGGGGTGTTGATGAGGTCGCGGGCCAGCGCATAGGCCGCGACCACGCGCTTGACGGCGTCGCGGTCGACATCCTGCGGCCAGACCAGCCTGGCAAGCTCGTCCGCCTGCTTGTCGGTCGGCTTCTTGTAGCGGCGGAAGCGGTAGCCGCCGATCGCCCAGGCGAAGGCCATCGCGGCCGCGTCGCTGGGGCTGGTGCTTTCGGCGATGCGATAGGCGCCCTTGGGCAGCGCCGCCGGCAAGGCCGCCGCCGACCAGCGGTCGATGCCGTCCTCCAGGCCCACCAGCACCCGCGCAAGGCCGCCCGCGGGATCCGGTACCAGGCAGATGCTCCCGGGCTTGGCGGCGAAGCCGCTGCCCCGCACCCATTGGGCGGTGGCGGCCGGCTGGCGCTTCAGCCAATCCTCGAGCCGCTGGGCCCGCAACAAGACAATCTCGACGGCGTCGGCGGCGCGGTCGATGAGGTGGTCCAACAAGACGAATCTCCCCACTGCAAAAGGTCGCCAAAGAGCGAAATGGCGGCGGATTGTAGCGGCGCTTTGGCCGGCTTCCTAGGGCGTCGGGAGTTGCTTATGGTAGGCCGGAAACCGCAGCAAGAAGGCATCATGACCGACCTCACGCTCGTCATCGGCAACAAGAACTATTCCAGCTGGTCCCTGCGGCCCTGGCTGGCCCTGAAACAGACCGGACAATCCTTTCGCGAGGAGCTGGTGGTGCTGCGCCAGCCCGATACCAAAGCGCGCATCCTCGCCCACTCGGCCGCCGGCAAGGTGCCGGTCCTGAAGCACGGTGCGATTGTCGTCTGGGAGAGCCTGGCGATCTGCGAATACCTGTCCGATACCTTCCCGGCGGCGCGGCTGTGGCCGGCGGATTCCGCCGCCCGCGCCCATGCCCGCGCCATCAGCAACGAGATGCATGCCGGCTTCGCCGAGCTGCGCAAGAACATGCCGATGGACATCCGCGGCGATCGCCGGCCCGACTCGCGCGCCCACCTGGTGCAGGGCGAGGTCGAGCGCATCTGCCAGATCTGGCGCGAGGCGCGCCAGCGCTTCGGATCCAGGGCGGAGGGCGCGTTCCTCTATGGCGCGTTCACCATCGCCGACGCCATGTTCGCGCCGGTGGCGACGCGCTTCCGCACCTACGGCGTCGCGCTCGATGACGTCTGCCAACGCTACCTGGAGGCGGTGCTCGACTGGCCGGCCTTCCGGGAATGGGAGGCGGCGGCGCGGGCGGAGACGCAGGCCATCGATTTCGAGATCTTCCGACAGCCGCGCTGAAACCATGGGTCGCGCCGGATCATGAGCCCGCCATGAGCATCGAAGCCGCCAGCGACGACCAGGCGCTCTCGCCGTTCCTGCTGCGGCTGGCGCGCACCGCACCCTTCCTGTTCATGGGCGTGCTGCTGTTCGGCGCGCTGGCCTGGCGGCCGACCACGGCGCCGATCGAGCTGGAGACCCTGGCCTCGGCCTGGCACATGCATCTGCACGACTCGCTGGTGCCGCTGCGCAACGGCATCCCCGACCCCGGCATCCCGCCGCTGCTGCATTGGCTGATCCTCGGCGGCTGGCAGGTCCTCGGCGTCAACGAGTGGTGGCCGCGCCTGGTACCGGCTCTGGCCTCGCTCGCCACCGTGCTGCTGATCGGCGCCACCGCGCTGGCGCTGTGGCCGCACCGCACGGAAACGCCGGTCTTCGCCCGCCTGCTGCTGACCGGCGTCGGCGCCTTCGCCATCGCCATGACCATGGTCGAGCCGCAGACCCTGGCGCAGCCTTTCGTGCTCGGCAGCTTCCACGCCATCGGCATGCTGTGGATGGCGCGCGCGGCCGCCGCGGCGCCCGGTGACGCCCCGCGGCGGGGGCGGCTGCGGCGCTGGCTGTGGGCGGCGCTGCTCTGGCTCGCCTGCGGCTTGTCCGCGGCCCTGGCGGTGCTGGCCGGCGGCTGGACCTGGGCCCTGGTGCCGCTGCTCTGCGGCGCCGGCGCATTGCTGTTCGATCCGCCGCCCGGCGGCACCGGTGCCGATCGACGCGGCCTGTCGGCCAGGATCTTCGCCCGCATCGCCGCCCGGATCGTTCCCTGGCTGGCCGGCGCCGTCTTCGCCACGCTGGTCGCCCTGCTGCCCGCCTATCTGTGGCTGGACGCGAACGGCCCGGCGATCTCGCTCCTCGCCTTCGGCAACGGTTGGCTCGACCCGGCGACCGAGGCCTCGCGCGGTGCGGCCTGGACCTTGCTGCTGCTGCCGGCGGTGCTGTTTCCCTGGATCTGCTGGAAGACGCTGTGGCGGGCGCTCACCCGCCACCTGCGCGAGCGGCTCGGCACCGGCTTCCGGCTCTGTCTCGCCTTTCTTGCCGCCGTGATCGTCGCCGGGCTCGCCTCCGGCTGGCAGCTGATCGGCATGCTGCCCATCGTCTGCCCGCTGTCGCTGCTCGGCGCGCGACTGCTGGCAACCCAGGCGATCAAGCCGAAGGATTTCCACGCCGTGGTGCCGGGCTTCCTGGCGTTGATGGTCGGGCTGCTGTTCTTCCTCATGAACATCGTGCCCATCGCGCATCTCGACGCCGTGTGGCGCCAGCTCTTCGATACGCCGCTGCCGATCTGGCTGGGCGGCATCGGCCTGCTGTCCGGCCTGTCGCTGCTGGTGATCGGCTATGTTCTGGCGCAATTGTCGCCCAGCCATCAGCTCTCGCGCACGCTCCAGGTGGCGATCCTGCCGGTCCTGCTGATGACCTCCCTCAACCTCGAATTCCACGGCAATCTGCGGCCGTTCTTCGACCTGACGCCGGTGGCCGGCCGCTTGAAGGCGCTGCAGGATGCGGGGTTCAGCATCGGCGTCTACGCGGATTATCGCGGCGAGTTCGACTTCGCCGGCCGTCTGGCCGTGGCGCCCACCCCGCTCGGCTCGCGCGCGGCGGCGGCGCGCTGGGCGGCGGAGCATCCCGGCGGGGCCATCGTCACCTATTTCGACGGCTCGCCTCTGCGCCTGCCGGCCTTGCCGATGTTCCGCGGCGTGGCGCGCGACCGCTGGGTGGCGATCTGGCCCACCAGCGCCGTGACCGGTGCCGATTCGCCGGTACTGAACGGTCAGTTCTAGGTTTCTCGGCATTGGCCCCAGGAAATGGCGCCCATCCGGCCCCGGCTGGGCGCAGACAGGGCGGCGGCAAACTGTTAAGATGTGGCTCGTAAGTTGACGTGGCGCCGGGAGTGCGGCGCCAACGGGGGCCAGATGACATCATATACGATGGGCTACTCCTCGCTGCGCGGCAAGGAACGGCGCAAGGACCGCCGCCTGCCGCTGCCCATCTTTTCGGTCCGCGTCGACGGAATCGTCTATCACACCATGAACTGGTCCCTGGGCGGCCTGCTGGTCGAGGGCTATGACGGCCAGCGGCAGGGCGGCGAGGTCTTGCCGGTCGAGATCAAGGCCAAGGACACGACCGCCGATTTCCGCATGAAGGTGAACGTGCAGGTGATCCGGGTCATCCCCGGGGAAAGCCTCGCTCTGCAATTCGAGGCGATGAGCCCGGCGCTCTACGAGTTCTTCGAGCGCTGTTTCGCGGCGCGCTTCAAGCGCTGAGTCGCGCGGCCGCCCGGTGACATTGCTGGAGAACATCGCGGCGGGCGCCCTGGACTGGCTGGCGCTCGTCTTCTTCATCGCCGCGATCTTCGGCTACGGCCGCTTCGCCGACCGCTCCGCCATCGGCATTCTCAACGCCCATATGCGCGAGGTGCGCCGGCGCTGGATGCTGCGCTATCTCGAGCGCGAGGATCGGGTGCTGGATTCGATCTTCACCGGCCATTCAATGAACTCGATCTCGCTGTTCTCCTCCGCCACGCTGTTGATCGTGGTGGCTCTGCTCGGCCTGCTCGGCAATTCCGACCTCGCCTATCGCCTGGCGAGCCAGAGCGCCTTCATCACGCATACGACCGGCGCGCTGTTCCAGGTCAAGCTCATCGGCCTCATCTGCGTCTTCATCTACGGCTTCTACCGCTTCACCTGGGCGCTGCTGCAATACAACTACCTGCTGGCCCTGACCGCCTCGGCGCCGCTGCCCGGCGACCTGACACCCGAAACCGCGAAGGCGATGGCCGACCGGCTGTCGGTGGTGTTGAACGCGGCGGTAACCAGCTTCCACAGCGGCTTCCGCACCTATTATTACGCGCTGGCCTTGGTCGGCTGGTTCTTCCACCCATTGGCTTTCATGGCGGCGATCCTGTTCGTCACCTTCATCCTGGTCTATCGCCAGATCCGCTCGCCGGCCGCCGGCGCCATCGCCGCCTATGCCGGCATGCTCGAGAAGACGGATTCGATGGGGAGGGAACGCCGGTAGCGCGTTTTCCGCCGAAGTGGACACCGGTTCGGCGCAGAAAATGCGACCAATCAAGCCTGAGAGAGCAAGATGCGATTCAATCCAATCGAATCTTGCTCTAGGCGTTCAGGGCCGCGAGCTTGCGCGCGCGCAATTGCAGGAACCAGCAGGCGAGCCCCGTGAGGACGCGATTGAGCCGGCCCGTCGGGTTGAGCCCGCTCGCCTTCAAAGCCATGGCGATGCCGCGCTCCACATGGTGGCGGCGATAGACCGAATAGGCGCGCCGCGCATAGGCGTTGCTGAAGCGCGCGCGGTCATAGGGCTCGTCCGGATGGTTGGCGGCGAAATAGGCGTAGGCCAATTCGTCGTCCTCGGATTCCCTGAGCCGGCCGAGCGTCACCCTGAACCGGTCCCAGGCGTTGAGCCCGTCGCGCGTCAGGTAGCGCCGCAGGTGGGTATAGAAGAGCTTGTAGTGGCGGAACTCGTCGGCGGCGATGTTGCGGCAGATGGCGCGCAGCACCGGTTCCTCCGCCGCCTCGGTCAAGGCGGAATAGTAGGAGGAGGTGCCGGTTTCGACGATGCAGCGGGCGACCAGCTCGCCGGCGCGGGAGCCGCGGATCGATTCGGTCGCCTCCAGCGGAATGCGATAGCCGTCGGTGAAGCGCTGGAAGGCGGCCTGGAAATCGAATTCGGGATCCGCCAGCTTGGCCCAGTCGGCCAGCGCCTGGCCGTGCTGAACCTCCTCTTGCGCCCAATCCTCGGCGGCGGCGCGGAACTCGGTATCGTCGCCGAAGACGCGGCCGAGATAGGTGGCATAGTCGCCGCCGTTGAACTCGACCAGGGCCGCGGCCTTGACCAGCTTCACGAGGTCGGGGTCGACCTTGCTGCGATCGAACTTGGACCAGGGGATGTGTTCGAGCGTCCAGTGCTTCATGGCGTGGCAATCGCAGTTGGCGGGACCGGAGGGGCATCCCCTGGCAAACACCCCCGGCCAGGATTTGCTCCCGGTATCTGTTCTGGCAGAACCGTAAGTTACCGCGCCGCAGACGTTAGGGGACGCATTGCAGCATGACAAGCGTTTGACGGAGACCGGGCCGCTGCCGGCGGGCCAAACCCTTAATAGGACGACCCCTAATAGGCCAGTCCTTAATAGGCCGGGGCCTCGACCGCGCGCAGGCGGGCCTCGGCCACGGCCAGGATCTTTGCCGCCGCGCCACGGGCGGTGTCGTCCTTGGAATCCTCGATGTCTTCCTTGGCATCCTGCACCGCCTGGGCGGCCTGTTCCCGGCTGATATCGGCGACCGGGGTGGCATGCTCCGCCAGCACGGTGCAGCCCTGCGGCGTGACCTCGGCGAAGCCGCCCTCGACGAAGATGCGGTCGGCGGCGCGGCCGCCCTGCATCACCGTGATGACGCCGGGGCGGATGGTGGAGATCAGGCGCGAATGGCCGGGCAGCACGGTGAAATCGCCTTCCGCGCCGGGAACCACCACCGCTTCGACCTCGGTGGAGAGCAGCAGCCGCTCCGGCGAGACGAGCTCGAACTTCACCTGCTCCGCCATGATCTTCCCTACCTTCCCGCTTCGCAGCGTCCGATCCAGTCGCGGATCGAGCGCCGATACCCTTCCGGCATGTTCAGCCCGCCGATGGCGGCGGGACCGAACCGGCCCAGTTCCTTATGTTCGGCGCTCAGGCGGAGTTCCCGATTGGCCAGCGGCAGGATGCCGAAGGTGACGATCAGGACCTCCTTGCCCGGCAGCACCGGGTAGCGCCAGCAATCGAGCAGCGGGCCGACGATCGCCGTCAGGCCCAGTTCCTCCTCGATCTCCCGGGCGACGCAGCCGGCCGGCTCTTCGCCCGCCTCCAGCCGCCCGCCCGGCAACTCCCACTCGTCGCGCTCGTTCTTCAGGAGCACGATCTCGCCGCCCACCAGGCACACCCCTTTGACCGAGACCGGCCACAGTGGGGGCGTCGCCATCGGGCGGCCGCGTCCTTTAGGCCGCCTCCGCCATCTTCTGCGCCTTGGCGATGGCTTCCTCGATCGTGCCGACCATGTAGAAGGCCGATTCCGGCAGGTCGTCGTAATCGCCGTTCACGATGCCCTTGAAGCCCTTGATGGTATCTTCGAGCTTCACCAGCGCGCCCGGCGTGCCGGTGAACACTTCGGCGACGTGGAACGGCTGGGACAGGAAGCGCTGGATCTTGCGCGCGCGGGCGACGACCAGCTTGTCCTCTTCGGAAAGCTCGTCCATGCCCAGAATGGCGATGATGTCCTGCAGCGACTTGTAGGTCTGCAGCACGCGCTGCACGTCGCGCGCCACCTTGTAGTGCTCTTCGCCCACAACGCGCGGGTCGAGGATGCGCGAGGTGGAGTCGAGCGGGTCCACCGCCGGGAAGATGCCGAGCTCGGCGATCTGGCGCGACAGCACGGTGGTCGCGTCCAGATGCGAGAACGAGGTCGCCGGCGCCGGGTCGGTCAGGTCGTCGGCGGGCACGTAGATGGCCTGCACCGAGGTGATCGAGCCCTTCTTCGTCGTGGTGATGCGCTCCTGCAGGGCGCCCATGTCGGTCGCCAGCGTCGGCTGGTAGCCCACCGCCGAGGGAATGCGGCCCAGCAGCGCCGACACTTCCGAGCCCGCCTGAGTGAAGCGGAAGATGTTGTCGATGAAGAACAGCACGTCCTGGCCTTCCTCGTCGCGGAAATACTCGGCCTGGGTCAGGCCGGTCAGCGCGACGCGGGCGCGGGCTCCCGGCGGCTCGTTCATCTGGCCGTACACCAGCGCGACCTTCGACTCGCCGTCGAGCTGGATGACCTTGGATTCCATCATCTCGTGATAGAGGTCGTTGCCTTCGCGGGTACGCTCGCCCACGCCGGCGAAGACCGACACGCCGCCATGCGCCTTGGCGACGTTGTTGATGAGCTCCATGATGGTCACGGTCTTGCCGACGCCGGCGCCGCCGAACAGGCCGATCTTGCCGCCCTTCGGGTACGGGGTGAGCAGGTCGATGACCTTGATGCCGGTCACGAGCACCTGCGGCTCCGTCGACTGGTCGACGAAATCCGGAGCGCTGCGGTGGATCTGATAGTTCTTGTCGGATTTGACCGGACCGCGCTCATCGACCGGTTCGCCGATCACGTTGATGATGCGTCCGAGCACCGAGCGGCCGACCGGCACGGTGATCGCGCCGCCGGTATCGGTGACCTCCAGGCCGCGGACCAGGCCATCGGTCGAATCCATGGCGATGGTGCGCACCGTGTTCTCGCCCAGGTGCTGCGCCACTTCGAGCACCAGCAGCTTGCCCTGGTTCTGGACATGCAGCGCGTTCAGAATCGCCGGCAGATCGCCGTCGAACTGGACGTCGACGACGGCGCCCAGGACTTGGGTGATCTTGCCGACCAGGTTCTTGGCCATGGTTCTCTCCTTCGACTAACTTTGGCTCACAGCGCTTCCGCGCCGGAGA
>JAEUKU010000088.1 GCA_016794075.1 Rhodospirillaceae bacterium | reverse complement strand
TGAAGTGGGGTAAGGTCAACGCCACCATTCCCAAGGGCATCGAGCCCAGCTCGCTCACCCTCGACCAGGCTGTCAGCCTGATCAGCGAGCGCGCCGCGAAGATGGGCGGCAGCAAGGCCCGCAAGGCGCCAAAGGCCAAGGCGGCGCCCCCAAAATCTAAAGGGGCGGCGAAAAAGGCGGCCAAGGAAAAACCCGCCAAGGAAGCCGCCGCCGAAGCGCCGAAGCCGGCCAAGAAAGTCGCCAAGAAGACGGCGAAGAAAACAGCGAAGTAATTCACAAATCTCCTCCCCCCGAACGGGGGAGGATCAAGGAGGGGGCAGCCGCGCCCCGCTCATCGACAGTCTTCGCTCGCTGCCCCACCGTTCCCTCCTCCGTTCGGGGGGAGGGTGACCGACCTCGTATCCCTGCTATGATGCCTGCCACAACAACACGCGAATCGCCCCATGTCCCGCAGCCAAGCCGTTCCCAACGTCCAGGTCGACAACGATCGTGTCATCGTCACCGAATGGCGCTTTGCGCCGGGCGCGGAGACGACCTGGCACCGGCATTCCTATGATTATGTCGTGGTGCCGATGACCACCGGCCGCCTGCTGCTCGATGACGGCAAGGAGCACAAATACGCGGAACTGACCGCGGGTCGGTCCTATTATCGTCCGGTGGGGGTCGAGCACAACGTCATCAACGCCAACGATTACGAATTCGTCTTTGTCGAAATCGAATTCAAGACGCCGCAAGGCTGACGCGACCAACGGCGGTTCCTCGCAGGGGAACAAGCCGCGGCGCAAGGCCGTGCCCTTTCCCACCAAGGAACAGGTGCTGGCCTTCATCCGCGAGAGCGAGACGCCGGTCGGCAAGCGCGAGATCGCGCGCGCCTTCCACCTGAAGGGCAGCGACCGCATTCCGCTGAAGGCCCTGCTCAAGGAACTGGAGAAGGAAGGCGGGGTCGACCGCGGCCGCAAGCGCCAGCTCTCCGCCGCCGGCGCCCTGCCCGAAGTGACCGTGGTACAGGTCATCGGCCCGGATGCCGACGGCGATCTGTGGGCGCGGCCGGTGGACCTGCGCCCGGACGACGCCGAGCCCAGGATCGTCATCATCGGCGACCACAAGCTCGACCGGCCGCTCGGCGCGGGCGACCGCGTTCTAGTACAACTTCGGCGCACCGATGCCGACGTCTACGAGGCCCGCCCCATCCGCCGCCTGGAGAGCAGGGCGCAGCGCGTGGTCGGCCTGTTCGAGACTGACAAGGACGGCTTCGGACGCGTCACACCCACTGACAAGCGGATCAAGACGCAGTTCAGCGTCCATCCCAAGGATGTGGGCCAGGCGAAAAGCGGCGATCTGGTGATCATCGAGGCCGAGCCGGTGCGGCGCCTGGGCAGCCCGAAGGCCCGCGTCATCGAACGCGTCGGCCGCGCCGACGAGGCGCGCTCGATCAGCCTAATTTCCATCGCCGAGCACCAGATCCCGTTCCAGTTCCCGCCCGCCGCGCTGAAGCAGGCAGAGGAAGCCGGCCCGGCGACGCTCGGCACCCGTACCGATCTGCGGCAGGTGCCGCTGGTCACCATCGACGGCGACGACGCGCGCGATTTCGACGACGCGGTCTTCGCCGCGCCGGACGATGACGCGAAGAATCCCGGCGGCTGGCGCATCCTGGTGGCGATCGCCGACGTGGCGCATTACGTGCGCGATGGCGATGCGCTCGACCGGTCGGCGCGCGAGCGCGGCAACTCGGTCTATTTCCCCGACCGCGTGGTGCCGATGCTGCCCGAGGAACTCTCCAACGGCTGGTGCTCGCTGAAGCCGAAGGAAGATCGCCCCTGCCTGGCGGTCGAGATCACCCTCGATGCCAGCGGCAACAAGCTGCGCCATCATTTCATGCGCGGGCTGATGCGCTCCATCGCGCGGCTGACCTACGAGCAGGTGCAGGAGGCGGCCGACGGCCGGCCGAACGACCTGACCGCGCCGCTGCAGAAAGACGTGATCGCGCCGCTCTACGGTGCCTTCCGCGCCCTGCTGAAGGCGCGCGAGGCGCGCGGCACGCTGGAACTCGACATCCCGGAGCGGCGCGTGTTCCTCGGCAGCGACGGGCATATCGACCGCATCGTGCCGCGCACGCGGCTGGATTCGCACCGCCTGATCGAGGAATTCATGATCGCCGCCAATGTCGCGGCGGCGGAAGCCCTCGAGAAGAAGCGCCAGCCCTGCATGTACCGCGTCCATGACGCGCCCGACCCGGCGCGGATCGAGGCGCTGGCCCAGTTCCTCGAAGGGCTGGACATGCGCCTGGCGCGCGGCCAGGTGATCCGGCCAAAGCATTTCACCCGCCTGCTCGAGATGGCGAAGGCCACGCCCTATGCGGCGACCATCCATGCCCTGGTGCTGCGCTCGCAGTCGCAGGCGGTCTATGCCCCGGACAACCTCGGGCATTTCGGCCTGGCGCTGACCCGCTATGCCCATTTCACCTCGCCGATCCGGCGCTATTCGGATCTGCTGGTGCATCGCGCCATCATCGACGGCTACGGCTTCGGCGAAGATGGCCTGGCGGCGGAGACGGCAGCCAAGTTCGAGACCATCGGCCAGCACATCTCCGCCACCGAGCGCCGCGCCGCGGCGGCGGAGCGCGAGGCGATCGACCGCTATGTCGCCCATTTCATGAGCGAGCGGGTCGGCGAAATCTTCCCCGGGCGGGTCAGCGGCGTCGCCAAGTTCGGCCTGTTCGTCGCCCTGCAGGAGACCGGCGCCGACGGATTGCTGCCCATCGGGCTGCTGCCCAATGACTTCTACGACCATGACGATCGCCGCCATGCCCTGGTTGGCCGGCGCTGGGGCCGGGTCTTCGAACTCGGCGCGCCGATCGTGGTGAAGCTGGCGGCGGCGCAGCCGCTGACCGGCGGGCTGACCTTCGAATTCGTCGAGGGCGGCGTGGCGGAGACGCAGGGTGCCACGGGCGCGGCGCGCGGCAGGCCAGGAAAGAAGCCCGCCCGTGGCCAGCCTCGGATGCCGGGAAAATCATCTAAACGGTCGAAAAACCAGAAGAAAGATCGCAAGAAGCGGCCCCGGCGCTAGCTGGCAGAGATGCCACAGGGGGATGGCGGATATGCAACTGCCAGCGCGCAACGCCCTGGCGCGGCTTGGCGAATTTGATACTGTAGCTGTGGCATTAACCAGTTATTGGCGGCTACGGCTTAGCGTGGCGATCATCATGGACATGTCTCAGGTTCTCGGATTCTCCACCGCGCGCACCGCCAGGCTGACGCGCGGGGCGGGGCTGGCTGCCCTGTTCGCCCTCGCCGTCTCGGGCTGCGCCGGCACTTCTGGCACTGCCGGCGACGACGCCTCCCTCGCCCGCCAGATGTTCGTGGCCGGGTTCGAGGATATCGACGCGGTCTATATCGACCAGCCGAAGATCGGCGACCTGGCGCTGGCCGGGCTGCAGCAGCTTTCCAACATCGATTCCGACGTCACCGCCCGGCGCTCCGCCGACCGGATCGAGCTCATCCTCAAGAACCAGGTGGCCTACAGCGCCACGGTCGAGGACGATTTCGACGCCCAGGATTGGGGCGAGCTGACCAGCGAGGCGCTGGCCGAGGCGGCCGGCGAATCCGAGAAGATCAAGACCGCGCCGACCGAAAAGGTCTTCGAGACGATGTTCAGCGGCATCGTCGGCAAGCTCGACCAGTTCTCGCGCTATGCCAGCGCCAAGAACGCCAAGGAGAACCGCGCCGCGCGCGACGGCTTCGGCGGCATCGGCGTGCGCATCTCGGTGGAGGATGACCAGGTCCGCGTCATCTCCGTCATGCACTACACCCCGGCCGAGCGCATGGGACTGAAGACCGACGATCTGATCCTCGCCATCGACGGCGAGCCGACCAAGGGCCTGAACCAGCAGGATGTGGTCGACCGCCTGCGCGGCCCGGTGGACAGCAAGGTCGAAGTGACCGTGAAGCGGGCCGACAAGGCCGAGCCCTTCTCGCTCGCCATCACCCGCGCCCACGTGGTGCCGGAATCGGTCACCTACCGGCGCGAGGGCGACGTCGCCTATTTCCGCATCTACAGCTTCAACTCGGAAACCGCCGAGAGCCTGAAGCGCGCCATCAGCGACGCCGAGCAGGAAATCGGCCCGCGGCTCAAAGGCCTCGTCCTCGACCTGCGCGACAATCCGGGCGGGCTGCTCAACCAGTCGGTCGCGGTCTCCAACCTGTTCCTGACCGAGGGCCGCGTGGTGTCGACCCACGGCCGCCATCCGGATTCACACCAATTCTTCGAGGCGAGCGGCGAGGACATCACCAACGGCAAGCCGATCGCGGTGCTGGTCGACGGCGATTCCGCCTCCGCCGCCGAGATCGTCGCCGCGGCCCTGCAGGACAACCGCCGCGCCGTGGTTGTCGGCTCCAACACCTACGGCAAGGGCACGGTGCAGACCGTGCTGCCAATGCCGAACCAGGGCGAGATCACCCTGACCTGGGCGCGCTTCCACGCGCCGTCGGGATATACGCTGCATCACCTGGGCGTGCTGCCCACCGTCTGCACCGCGAGCTATTCCAACGCCGATATGGTGCTGCGCGACCTGAACAGCGGAAAGCTGCCCGTCGTACCGACCGGCCTGCGCAACCAGACAAAGCCGGCCGACACCGCCGGGCTCGAATCCTTGCGCAAGACTTGCCCGGCGCGGGAGACGGAGAATCCGATCGACCTTGAGGTCGCGCTCAAGCTGGTGCGCGCGCCCGAGGTCTATGCCGAAGCGGTGCACCTCGCCGAGCCCCCGCAGCTCGGCCTCAACGACGCCAGCGACGATACCACCGCCCTCACCCAATGACATGCTCCGGGCGATGAGCGGCCCCAGATGCTGAAACGGGGGCCGGTTCGTCCGGTCGACGCCGCCGGGCTGATTCTGCTGCGCGGCAGCCGCGACGCACCGGAGATCCTGCTCGGCCGGCGCCATGCCAAGACCGCCTTCCTGCCCGACATCTACGTGGTGCCCGGCGGCCGGGTCGATGCCGAGGATCTGGCGCCGTCAGGCTTCGCCGAGGCCATGCATCCCACCGTGGCCGGCGACCTCGCCATCGGCTGCCGGACGCCGCCCATCGCCTTCCTGCGCGCCGCCTTGCGCGAGACCCATGAGGAGACCGGCCTGCTGGTGGGACAGCCCGGGGCCGCCGCCGGCAGCGCGGCCGGCGCCGCGTGGAGCGCCTATGCCGCGGCCGGCTGGGCGCCGGATTTCGCCGGGCTCGATTTCGTGCTGCGGGCGATCACGCCCAAGGACTCGCCCCGCCGCTACAACACCCGCTTTTTCCTGGGCGACGGATCGCGGGTGACCGGCAGCCTGACCGGCAATGGCGAGCTGCTGGACCTCGCTTGGCGGCCGTCGGGCGCGCTGGACGGGCTCAACATCGTCGACGTGACCTGGGAATTGATCCGGACAGCCCTGCGCCGCTGGCGCGACCGCGTCCCAATCGGGGCGGATCGGCCTAAACTATTGATTTACCGCAACGATGTACTGCATCTGCGGGCGCTGCCCAAGGCCGGAAGGCCGCCCCGGATGGGCCGCCGGGCTTGACTTTGCGCCTTTGCTGGCTATGGTGCGGCACCTTTTTGCCCCTATGGCACTGACGAGACTGGAAAATGGCTAAGTCCAACACGGTATTGATCAAATTGGTGAGCACGGCCGACACCGGCTATTACTACGTCACCAAGAAGAACCCGCGCACCTCGACCGAGAAGCTCGAGTTCAAGAAGTACGATCCGGTGGCGCGCAAGCACGTCGCCTTCAAGGAAGCGAAGATCAAGTAACCTGCGCGTTTCCGCGAGATCCGCTCGGGCGCCGGCCGCAAGGTCAGGCGCCCGAAGCTTTTTGGGGCTGCCTATTTGGGGCGCCGCCGGACTTCCTCGATCTTGTCGCAGGCGGCGATAAAGAGGTCGATCACCTCGACGGGCTGGCCCTGCTCGAGCCGCTGCGAGATCGCGCTGCGCGGATAGAGCATGCTGCCGGTCTGCGGGTCGCGCAGCGCGTAGGCACGGCCGCGCCTTTCCGCGACCGCCACCCATTCCAGCCCCATCTGCTGCACCAGCGCATCGCCGAAGGTGATGTCGAGGCATTGCAGCTTCTGGATCTCGTTCCGGGCAATCCAGTTGGAGCGGATGATGGTCGAGAGCAGGCGCAGCTTGCTTTCCAGCGTGCCGTAGCGCTGGCGGGCGCCCGCCTCCAGATGGTCGCGCACCCAGCTGCGCTGGCGTTCGACCTGGGCTGCGTCCTCGGCGGTGAACGCTTCGATCTTCTGGGGTCCGGGGGCGGCGGCCTGCTTCGCCGGACGACTTGGGGCGCGGCTCATGCCACCAGCAGCGCGCTGGGGTCGGCGCAGACCTGGTTGCGGCCGCCTTGCTTGGCGCGATAGAGGGCGGCGTCGGCGAGCTTGATCAATTCCTCGCCCGACATCGGCTTGCTGGTCGAGGCGACGCCGATGCTGACCGTGATGGTCAAGTTGCCGCCCGGCGCCTCGGGGATCAGCATGGGCGAGGTGGCGACCTTCTTGCACAGGCGCTCGGCCGCCTTGACCGCGTTGTCGCCGTCGGTGTCGGGCAGCAGGATGACGAATTCCTCGCCGCCGAAGCGCGCCACCATGTCGACGTTGCGCATGGATTGCGTGGCGCATTGGGCGAACTGCTTCAGCACCTCGTCGCCCGCGGCGTGGCCATAGGTGTCGTTGACCTGCTTGAAGCGGTCGAGATCGCAGACCAGCACCGACAGCGCCTTGCCCGTGTCGGCGACACGGCGCATCAAGCCTTCCATGTGGCGGAGCGCGTAGCGCCGGTTATAGACGCCGGTCAGCACATCGGTGAGCGCCATCGACAGGCTGCGCTCGTAGTTGGCGCGCAGGCGGTCCTGGTAGCGGCGGCGGCGCACCTGGATGCGCACGCGAGCCAGCAGTTCGTTGGCGTCGATCGGCTTCATCAAATAGTCGCTGACGCCTAGATCAAGGCCCTTGACCAGGCGCGGCATCTCGAACTCGTCGACGATCAGCAGGATCGGCACCTGCCGCGTCTCGTCATGCGAGCGCAGGTTGGAGCACAGGCGCAACCCGTCCTCCTCGCCGATCTGCAGCCCGGTGATCACCAGGTCGTATTGCCCTTTCGCCGCCCGCTGCAGCGCCTCGGCCGAGTTGGTGGCCACTTCGACCGTGTCGTGGTCGGCGGCGAGGATCGAGGCGACGCGCTGCGCCGCCGGGGCGAAGCTCTCCACCAGCAGGATCTTGGCACCCTGATGCTCCTCCTCGCTCGGCTCTGCCTCGGCGGAGAACACGTCGAACTGGCCTGACGTCTGCTCGCGCATGCGCCATTCGTCCATGATCATCTTCAGCCGCACGAGCGAGCGCACGCGGGCGAAGAGAGCGAGGTCGTTGACCGGCTTGGTGAGGAAGTCGTCGGCTCCGGCTTCGAGCCCGCGCACGCGGTCGGCCTGGTCGCTCAAGGCGGTGACCATGACGACGGGCAGGAAACGGGTACGCGGATTGGCGCGGATGCGGCGGCAGACCTCGAAGCCGTCCATCTCCGGCATCATCACGTCGAGCAGGACGATGTCCGGGGTCTGCTTGTCGATGAGGTCGAGGGCTTCCTGGCCGCTGTTGGCCGCCATCACCTCGAAATATTCGGCGGCGAGCTTGGCCTCCAGCAAGCGGACATTGGCGGCGATGTCGTCGACGACAAGTACGCGTGCCGACATGGAGAACTACTGCAGGAAGCGGTCGACGGTTTCCAGGAATTGGACGACGGAAATCGGTTTCGCGATATATGCCTCACAGCCGCCTTCGCGAATCTTCTCTTCATCGCCCTTCATCGCGAACGCCGTCACAGCAATGATGGGAATGGATTTCAGGTTGTCGTCTTCCTTGATCCATTTGGTGACTTCCAGCCCCGACACCTCGGGCAGCTGGATGTCCATGAGGATGAGGTCCGGCTTGTGCTGGCGCGCCAGCTTCAGCGCCTCCATGCCGTCCTTGGTCTGCAGGATGTTGTAGCCGTGCGCCTGGATCAGATCGTGGAACAGCTTCATGTTGAGCTCGTTGTCCTCGACGATCAGAATCGTCTTCTCCGACGCGCGCCGGCGCTTCTCCTCCGGTGTCAGCTGCGGTTTCTCAATCATTGTCCCTCCGACCCAGCGCCCCCGGCGCTGTCGCCCACCAGGGGC
>JAEUKU010000072.1 GCA_016794075.1 Rhodospirillaceae bacterium | reverse complement strand
CACATAGGCGCCGCGGGAGACGCCGTCCGCACCGGCGCGCGGCAGCAGAGGCAGCGCCTGGCGGCTGAGGCACAGCACGCTCGGCGCGTTCTCGGATTTCAGCGCCACCTCCCAGGCTTCTGCCGTCTCGATCGCATCGGCCGGGCGGAACACCAGCAAGTTCGGGATGGCGCGCAGGCTGATCAGATGCTCGACCGGCTGGTGCGTCGGGCCATCCTCGCCGAGGCCGATGGAATCGTGGGTCATCACATAGATGACGCGCTGCTGCATCAGCGCGGCGAGGCGCATGGCGGGGCGGGCGTAATCGGCGAAGACCAGGAAGGTGCCGCCATAGGGGATGAAGCCGCCATGGAGGGCGAGGCCGTTCATCGCCGCGCCCATGCCGTGCTCGCGCACCCCGTAGTGGATGTAGGAGCCGGCGAAATCCCCGGCGCTCACCGGACGCTGGCTCTTCGCCAGCGTGAGATTCGAGTGCGTGAGATCGGCGGAGCCGCCGACCAGGCTGCGCTGCGCCGGAGCCAGGGCGTCGATCACGCGCTGCGAGGCCTGGCGGGTGGCGATCTTCGCGTTCTCGGCGGTGAACTGCGCCTTCAGGGCGGCCAGAGCCGCGGCCACCCGCGGGCTCAGCACGCCGGCGATGTCGTCGAGGAAGGCGTCATGTTGCGCGCGCTCGGCGCGGGCGAGGCGCGCCTGCCAGGCCGCGCGCGCGGCGGCGCCATTCTGCCCGATCTCGCGCCAGGCGGCGAGGATCTCGGCCGGAATCTCGAAGGGCGGATGGGGCCAGTTCAGTGCCTTGCGGGCGGCGGCGACTTCCTCAGGCCCGAGCGGTGCGCCATGGGTCGCGGCGCTGCCCTGCTTGTTCGGGGAGCCCTTGCCGATGGTGGTGCGGCAGGCGATCAGGCTCGGCCGGTCGCCGTCGCGCGCCATTTCGATCGCCGCGGCGACGGCCTCGGGATCGTGGCCGTCGACCTTCATCGTATTCCAGCCCGCGGCGGAGAAGCGCGCCAGCTGGTCGGTCGAGGTGGCGAGGCTTGTCGAGCCGTCGATGGAAATGCCGTTGTCGTCGAACAGGACGATGAGGCGGCCGAGCTTCAGGTGTCCGGCCAGGTCGATGGCCTCGTGGCTGATGCCCTCCATCAGGCAGCCGTCGCCGGCAATGACATAGGTGTAGTGATCGACCAGCGCGTCGCCGTAGCGGGCATTCAGCATCCGCTCCGCCAGCGCCATGCCGACCGCGGTGGCGATCCCCTGGCCGAGCGGTCCAGTGGTCGTCTCGACGCCCGGGCAATGGCCGGCCTCCGGGTGGCCGGCGGTCAGCGCGCCGAGCTGGCGGAAGCGCTTCAGCTCGTCGACGGTGACGCCCTCGTAGCCGGTCAGGTAGAGCAGGCCGTAGAGCAGCATCGAGCCGTGGCCGGCGGAAAGCACGAAACGATCGCGGTCCGGCCAGTCCGGCGCCGCCGGGTCGAATTTCAGGAAGCGGGAGAACAGTACCGTTGCCGCGTCGGCCATGCCCATGGGCATGCCGGGATGACCGGATTTCGCCGCCTCGACCGCATCCATGGCGAGGGCGCGCAACGCGTTGGCCATGGTGGCGGGGTCCGCCTTGGCCGCCGGCGCACGTTCGAGCGAGGCGAGGGCGCTGATCATGGCTTCCTCCTTCAGGCGGCGCGGCTCTTGGCGTCGATCAGGCGCAGGATGCTGGGGGTCAGGATCAGCTGCATGGCGAGATCGAGCTTGTTGCCGGGACTGACGATGGAATTGGCCCGCGACATGAAGCTGTCGTGGATCATCGACACCAGGTAGGGGAAATCGATCCCGCGCGGGCTGCGGAAGCGGATCACCACCAAGGATTCGTCCGGCGTCGGGATCCAGCGGGCGACGAACGGATTCGACGTGTCGACCGTTGGCACACGCTGGAAGTTGATGTCGGTCAGGGTGAATTGCGGGCAGATGTAATGCACATAGTCCGGCATCCGCCGCAGGATGGTGTCCGTCACCGCCTCGGTGGAATAGCCGCGCGTGGATCGGTCGCGGTGGATCTTCTGGATCCATTCTAGATTGATCACCGGCACCACGCCGATCTTGAGATCGGCATGGCGCGCCACGTCGACCTGGTCGGTGACGACGGCACCGTGCAGGCCTTCGTAGAACATCAGATCGGAGCCCGGCGCGATCTCCTCCCAGGGCGTGAAGTGGCCGGGCGGCACGCCGAAAAGCTCGGACTCCTTGACATCGTGGGCGTAACGGCGCATCCGGCCGCGGCCGCTTTCGGCATAGCTGCGGAACAGGTCCTCCAGCTCGGCGAAGAGATTGGCTTCCATGCCGAAATGGCTGAGCGACCGGTTGCCGGCGGCCTCGGCCTCCGCCATCACGCGCTTCATCTCGGCGCGGTCGTAGCGGTGGAAGGCGTCGCCCTCGACCATCACGGCATTGATGCCCTCGCGGCGGAAGATCTGCTCGAAGGTGTGCTTCACCGTGGTCGTGCCGGCGCCCGAAGAACCGGTGACGGAGATGATGGGATGCCTGGCTGACATGGTCCCTGCCCTCAATGCCGGTAGAGGCCGCGCCGGTTGAACAGCGGCGCCACCGGTTCCAGGTCGCGCATGCGCTGCTGGTAGAGGGCCACGCGCTCAACCTCGTCGCGGGCGCCGAAGACCAGTGGTACGCGCTGATGCAGCGACGTGGGAACGAGGTCGAGGATCGGAATCGTGCCGTCGGTGGCGCTGCCGCCCGCCTGTTCGACCAGGAAAGCGATTGGGTTGGCCTCGTAGACCAGGCGCAGCCGGCCCTGGTCATAGCCCTTGCGTGCATCGCGCGGGTAGAGGAACACACCGCCGCGCGCCAGGATGCGATAGGCCTCCGCCACCAACGAGGCGTTCCAGCGCATGTTGTAGTCGCCACCGCGCGGCCCCTCGCTGCCGGCCAGGCAATCGTCGAAATAGGCGCGGATGCCGGGCTCCCAGAAGCGCCGGTTGGAGGCGTTGATGGCGAACTCCCGGCAGCCGCCGGGCAGGTTCAGCAGGGCGCGGGTGAGCCGGAAGGCACCGGAAGCGGGATCGAGCTGCGCCACATGGGTGCCGGCACCGAGCGAGAAGACCAGCACAGTCTGCGCGCCGTAGAGTACGAAGCCGGCGGCCAGCTGCATGCGGCCGGTGGCGGAAAAGGCGCTGAAGTCGGGATCGGCGTCGGAGCGCGCGGGCAGGATGGAAAAGATCGTCCCGATCGCACCGTTGGTGACGATGTTGGAGGAGCCGTCCAGCGGATCGATGGCGACGGCAAGCTTGCCGGCGCGGTCGAGCGCGACGACGTGGTCCAACTCCTCGGAGGCGATGGCCGCGACGGGCGCCGCGGCCATAGCGCCGAGGATTACCTCGTTGGCGCGCACATCGAGCAGCTTCTGCGCATCGCCGCCGGCATTGCCGCCGATGGTCGCTCCGAGGCTGTCGCCTGACCCGGCGGCGATCAGGCTGGCGATGGCGGCGCTCGCCCTGGCCAGGGCCAGCGCCGTCGCGGCCAATGGCACGCGCTCTGGTCGGCCGCCCGCCCAACCCTGCACGAATTCCTCAAGTCCCTGACCGACCACCATTTTTTGTCCCCTGTCTCGGCAGGCCGGCGATCTGCCGCGCAGCCAGCCTGTGGCTTGGGCGCATGATGGCGCCAGCGGGATATGAAGGAAATTTGAATTAGCTTTCTTTTTCTGTTAGTAAAACTAAATGTCCCTGCAGCACACGAGTTTGCGTCAGCTCCG
>JAEUKU010000439.1 GCA_016794075.1 Rhodospirillaceae bacterium | reverse complement strand
GACGTTGATGACCCGGCCCCACCCCGCCTTGCGCATCCCCGGCAGCGCCGCCTTGGTGGCGTGGAAGGCCGAGGACAGGTTGATGGCGATGATCGCGTCCCAGCGGTCGTCGGGGAACTGTTCGACCGGCGCGACGAACTGAATGCCGGCGTTGTTGACCAGGATGTCGACCCGGCCGAACTTGCGCCCGGCGCTTGCCACCAGGTCGCGGATCTCCGCCGGCTTCGACATGTCGGCGCCGTGGAACGCGACCTCGACCTTGGCGGCGGCCGCCAGCGCCGCGCGCTGCGCCTCGATCTCCGCCGCGTCGCCGAAACCGTTCAGCATGACGTTGGCGCCGGCCTTGGCCAGCGCCTCGGCGATGCCCTTGCCGATGCCGCTGGTCGAGCCGGTGACGATGGCGCTTTTGCCGGTGAGCGTGCCCAATTCCAGATTCCTTCCGTGGTCTATTCCGCCGACTTGAACAGCCCGGCGGCGGCGTTCAGATGCGCCTTCTTGGCGGCGATCTTCTCCTCGACGCGGCGGATCTCCGTCCGCATCTCCTCGATATAGTCGTTCAACTCCTCGATCGACAGGACGTCGAGGTTGCGCAATTGCGGCTTCGGCTTGCGCGGCTCCAATTCCTCGGGATCCAACGTCGCCTCCTGGCTCAAGACCGGCGATGACAAGTGTAGCCACCGGCTGTGGTCAATTCCATTGCCGCGACAAATGGGCTAGCAATCATGCCTGCCGCCCCCCACGCAGGACCGAGCCATGACCCTCCCCGCCGAGATGCGCGCCATCGAGATCAAGCAGCCGGGCGGGCCTGAGGTCCTGGTGCCGACCCGCCGCCCCGTGCCAAAGCCCGGGCCCGACGAGGTGCTGATCAAGGTGGCCGCCGCCGGGGTCAACCGGCCCGACGTGCTGCAGCGCCAGGGCGGCTATGCCCCGCCGCCGGGGGCCAGCGACCTGCCCGGGCTGGAAGTCGCCGGCGAGATCGTCGCGGTGGCCAGCGCCGGCGGGCGCTGGAGCCGGGGCGACAGGGTGACGGCCCTGGTCGCCGGCGGCGGCTATGCCGAATACTGCGCCGCCCCGGCGGTGCAATGCCTGCCGGTGCCGGGCAAGCTCGACCTGGTCCAGGCCGCCGCCCTGCCGGAGACCTTCTTCACCGTCTGGACCAATGTCTTCGAGCGCGGCCGGCTGAAATCCGGCGACAGCTTCCTGGTCCATGGCGGGTCAAGCGGCATCGGCACCACCGCCATCCAGCTGGCCCATCATTTCCGCGCGCGCGTCTTCGCCACCGCCGGATCGGATGAAAAATGCTCTAAATGCAAGGAATTGGGCGCTGATTTTGCGATCAATTATAAGGCCCGTGACTTCGTCCAGGCGATCAACGAGGCGACCGGCGGCAAGGGCATCGACGTGATCCTGGACATGGTCGGCGGCGACTACATCGCCCGCAACCTGCAGTGCCTGGCGGTGGACGGCCGGCTGGTGCAGATCGCCTTCCTGAAGGGCGCCAAGGCGGAGATCAATTTCGCCCCCCTGATGGTGAAGCGCCAAACCATCACCGGCTCGACCCTCAGGCCCCGCTCGGTCTCGGAAAAGGGCGCCATCGCCGCGACCCTCGAGGCCAAGGTCTGGCCGCTCCTGGCGGCGGGCAAGGTCGCCCCCCTGGTCCATGCGACGTTCCCCCTGGAGCAGGCCGCCGAGGCCCACCGGCTGATGGAGAGCAGCGCCCATCTGGGCAAGATCGTGCTGACCGTCTGAGCCTCCCGGGCGGGGTTGCGGGTGGGTTGCCGGCAGGGCCGGCCGCCCCCATATCCCCTTGGCAAGGCGCGGATAAAGATGCTATCGGAGCGCCCATTGGCGCCGTCCGGGCCTGCTTGCCAAGCCCGAAGCCGGCGTGTTTCATCGACAATATGGTCAAGCAAAGTCTTGGCCGCCCGTCGCGGGCTTTCCCGCGGCTGGCCGAGGAGGTTCAGTTATGGCGCAAATCCTGATGCCCAAGGCGACCGCGGTCTGGCTGGTTGAGAACACCACGTTGAATTTCGACCAGATCGCCGCCTTCTGCGGCCTGCATCCGCTCGAAGTTCAGGGCATCGCCGACGGCGAGGTGGCGATCGGCATCATCGGCCTCGACCCCACCGCCAACGGCCAGCTGACGGCCGAGGAGATCAAGCGCTGCGAGGGCGATCCCGCCGGCCGGCTGCAGATCGCCAAGGTGAGCATCCCCCTGCCCCAGACCCGCACCAAGGGTCCGCGCTATACGCCCGTCTCCAAGCGCCAGGACAAGCCGGACGCGGTCGCCTGGCTGGTGCGCCATCACCCGGAGCTGAGCGACGCCCAGGTCTCCAAGCTGATCGGCACCACCAAGCAGACTATCGCCCAGGTGCGCGACCGCACCCACTGGAACACCGCCAACCTGCGGCCGCGCGATCCGGTGCTGCTCGGCCTGTGCACCCAGACCGACCTCAACGCCGCGATCCTGAAAGCGCGCAAGGCGGCCGGCAAGCCGGTCAACCTCGACCCGCTGCACCCGCCCGAGCCGCTGCCGGAAGAGCCGACGCAGCAGCCGACCGACGGCCGCCACGATTACAGCGCGTTCTTCGGCAACAAGAACTGATTCCGCGCAATCGCGCGGCGACCAAAGAGCGGCTGGCAACAGCCGCTCTTTTCGTTTGGCCCAACTTCCCCTCCCCCGGAACGGGAGGGATTCCTTGCGATTTATATTTCCAAAGTTCCCTTATAAAATCCAAACCCATGACCGAGCGCGAACGCCAGATCCTCGCTCTGCTGCGCGAGGACCCGATGCTGTCGGTCGCCGCCATCGCGCGGCGGCTGAAGACCAGCGCGGCCGCCGTGTCGGTGCATCTCTCGGCGCTGCGACAGCAGGGCGAGATCCTGGGGCGCGGCCATGTTCTGAAACCGGAGGGCCGCGTCATCGTCGTCGGCGGCGCCAACATGGACTTCAAGTGCCAGGCCAGGGACGCGATGGTGCTCGGCACCTCCAATCCAGGACACGTCTCGCTCGCCGTCGGCGGCGTCGGCTGTAACATCGCGCGCAACCTGGCGAAGCTCGGCGTGCCGGTTGCGCTGATGACCGTGGTGGGCCAGGACGAATTCGGCGCGCGCATCCTGCGCGAGGCGCGCGCCGCCGGCATCGACGTCTCGCTGACCCTGCTCAGCACCAGGCCGACCGGCACCTATGCCGCTTTGCTCGACGCCGACGGCGAGCTGACCGCGGCGGTCTCGGCGATGGAGGCGATGGACGACCTGACCGCCGCCCACATCGCCGCGCGCGAGGCGGCGTTCCGCCAGGCGGCGCTGGTGGTGGCGGACTGCAACCTGGGCGAGGCCGCGCTGGATCGGCTGGCGGCGATCTGCGCCGCGGCCAAGGTGCGGCTGGCGATCGACGCGGTGTCGACGCCGAAGGCGCGGCGTCTTTCGCGGCTGCTGCGGGCACGCCGCCCGATCCATCTGCTGGCGCTCAACCGCGACGAGGTCGCGGCCTTGACCGGCAGGAAGGTGCGGACGGAGAGTGACCTGCGCGCGGCGGTGCAGGCGCTGCATCGCGCCGGAATTGCCCATGTTGTCGTCGGCCTCGGCCCGCGCGGCGTCCTCGCCTCCAGCGCGGAACCGCCGAAGACCACGCGGGTGGCGGCCGCGGCCGCGCCGCTGGTCGACGTGACCGGCGGCGGCGATGCCGCGCTGGCCGGCACGGTGTTCGGATTGTTGCAGGGCCAGGACCTGGCGGAGGCCGCCCGCTGGGGCCAAGCCGCGGCGGCGATGACGGTGAGCGCGACGGAGACCGTCAGTCCCGCCCTCTCCGCCGAGGCGCTCCAGGCGGCGCTGCGGAAGCGCGCCGGAAGCAAGAGGACGAGGCGATGAAGCAAAACAGGCATCCGGATCTCGACATCGCGCCGGAGATCGCGGCGGCGCTCACGGAAAGGCGCCCCGTGGTGGCGCTGGAATCCACCATCGTCGCCCATGGCATGCCCTATCCGGACAATCTCGCCGTGGCGCGGGAGGTCGAGGCGATCATCCGCGACAAGGGCGCGGTGGCCGCCACCATCGCCGTGCTGGATGGGCGGTTGAAGGTCGGGCTGAGCGCGGCCGAGTTGGAGTATCTGGCGCGTTCGCCCGGCATCGCCAAGGCCTCGGTGCGCGATCTGCCGGTGCTGCTGGCCCGAGGTCCCGATGGCGGCGGCGACGGCGCCACAACGGTCGCCGCGACCATGCGGATCGCCGCCATGGCCGGCATCCGCGTTTTCGCCACCGGCGGCATCGGCGGCGTGCATCGCGGCGCCGAGCTCAGCGGTGACGTCTCCGCCGATCTGACCGAGCTGGCGCGCAGCGCGGTCGCGGTCGTCTCGGCCGGGGCCAAGGCGATCCTCGATTTGCCGCGCACGCTGGAGATGCTGGAAACCCTGAGCGTGCCGGTGATCGGCTACGGCTGCGACGAATTCCCGGCCTTCTATTCGCGGCTCTCCGGGCTCAAGGTGCCGGCCCGCGCCGACACGCCGGAGGCGCTGGCCCGCATCCTGGCGGCGCGCTGGCGGCTGGAGGATGCCGGCGGGATCCTGGTGGCGAACCCGATTCCGGCAGCTGACGAGATCCCGGCCGCCGCCATCGAAAGCCGCATTCGCGACGCTCTGTCACAGGCCGCGCGCGAGGGAATCGCCGGCAAGGACGTGACACCTTTCCTGCTGGCGCGGATTCGCGACCTAACCGACGGCGAAAGCCAGCGCGCCAATGTCGCCCTGGTGCGCAACAATGCGCGGATCGCCGCGGAGATTGCCGGGGCATTTGTCCTGCATTGGCGGCAGGGCTGACCGCGCGGTCTAGGACATTCGACCAGGGGAGCGCATTGTGGGATTGTTAATCGCGGTCGCCGAGATTGGGGAGCATGAACATCTCCACGATTCGATTTCCGATGCCGAAGACGATTGACCCGCCGCGCCCCTGGTCGCCGGCGGACCTGGAGGCCTGCCACGCCACCGTGCAGCGCCTGCACGCCTATTGGGACGCCAGGCGCGGCGAGCGCGCGATGCCGGCGCGCCGGGACATCGACCCGGCCGACATGAAGGCCCTGCTGCCGAACCTGATCCTCGTCGACGTGGTCGCGGATGCGCGGCGCTACGTCTATCGCCTGGTCGGCACGCACGAGGTCGAGATGCGCGGCGGCGACCCGACCGGCAAGGCGGTCAAGGACGCCTTCTACGCGGAATCGGCCGCCGATACGCTGCTGTTCCTCGACCGCGTGGTCGAAACCCGGCAGCCGGTGCTCTATCGCGGTACCTACCGCCCGACCAGCTCGCGGATACAGCAGGAGGACACGCTGTTCCTGCCGCTCTCCAACGACGGCGCCAGCGTCAACATGATCCTGATCTACGGCCACATCCGGCACGTGAAGGACGAGCAGCGGGTCTAGACGCGCTGGGCGTTTTCCAGTCGCGGTTCGGCAAGCCCGGCCGCGCGCTCCTCTCTCTTCGTCATCGCCGGGCTTGACCCGGCGATCCAAGTTCGCAGCGGGAATGCGACAACGACATTTGGATTGCCGGGTCTCGCCGCTGTCGCGGCGGCCCGGCAATGACGATCTGGAAATGCGCGTGTCGCCCCCTCACCCGACGTCGAACTTGATGCCCTGTGCCAGCGGCAGCTTGTCGGAGTAGTTCACCGTGTTGGTGGCGCGGCGCATATAGGCCTTCCAGGCGTCGGAGCCGGATTCGCGACCGCCGCCGGTCTCCTTCTCGCCGCCGAAGGCGCCGCCGATCTCGGCGCCCGAGGGGCCGATGTTCACGTTGGCGATGCCGCAATCGCTGCCCACCGCCGACATGAACTGCTCCGCCTCGCCCATGTCCTTGGTGAAGATACAGGACGACAGACCCTGCGGCACGTCGTTGTGCAACTGCACCGCCTTGGCGAAATCCTTGTATTTCACGATGTAGAGGATCGGCGCGAAGGTTTCTTCCTTGGTAATCGCCATGCCAGGTTTCGCTTCGACGATCGTGGGCTCGACGAAGTTGCCGGGGCGATCCAGGCGTTTGCCGCCGCAGAGGATTTTGCCGCCTTGCGTTTTGACGGCGCGGAGGGCCGCGTCGAACTTGTCGATGGCGTCGGGCGAGATC
>JAEUKU010000394.1 GCA_016794075.1 Rhodospirillaceae bacterium | reverse complement strand
ATAATCTTCTTCAAGATTCGCGCGACAATTCATGCCCGACACCCAGGATTTCGCCATTTTCGTGCGCGTCGTCGAGTTGGGCAGCCTGTCGGCCGCCGGGCGCGACATGCGCCTCTCGGCCGCCGTGGTCTCCAACCGCATCGCCCGGCTGGAAAAGGATGTCGGCACCCGGCTGCTGAACCGCACCACGCGCCGGGTCAACCTGACCGAGGAGGGTGCCCGCTATTACGATCATTGCGTCGTCATCCTGAACGAGCTGGAGCAGGCGGAGACCGCCATCACCTCGGCGACCGCCGAGCCGCGCGGGCCGATCAAGGTAACGGCGCCGACGGTCTTCGGCCGGCTGCATGTCGCGCCGCATGTGCCACGCTTCCTGGAGCGCCACCCGCAAATGCAGGTGCGCCTGCACCTGACCGACGCGCTTTCCGATCTGGTGCAGGAGCGCATCGACCTCGCCATCCGCATCGCGGCGCTGACGGATTCGACTTCGATCGTGCGCACCCTGGCGCCCAACCGGCGCTTCATCGTGGCATCGCCGGAATACCTCGCCCGCCACCCGGCGCCCCAGGTGCCGGAAGACCTGCTCGACCACAATTGCCTGCTACTGCGCTTCCCCGGCTCCAAGCAGTTCCGCTGGACCCTGCAGGGGCCGGACGGACCGATCACCTTGCGCGTCTCCGGCAACATGGACAGCAACAGCGGCGAGGCCTTGCGCGACTGGTGCCTCGCCGGCCAGGGCCTGGCGCTGAAATCGCTGTGGGAGATCGTCGACGACCTGAACGACGGCCGCCTGGTGCCGGTGCTGACCGAGTATCCGCCGGTCAGCCACGCCGTCTACGCGCTCTATCCCCACAGCCAGGCCGCCCCGCCAAGGGTGCGCGCCTTCATCGACTTCCTGGCGGAGACCTATGGGCCGAAGCCGGCTTGGGAGAAGAAGCTGAAAATCAAGCTGCGATAGCTTTCCAAAGAGGGCGCCTATGAAGCTGCACCCAATCGGCGGCTGAGCCATGCCAAAGACCGCCAACCCGTTACTTGTGGCATCGGCGCCCGCTGATACACCCTGCTTCGTCTATGTTCTGGGCAGCCTCGGAAAGGGCGGCTACCGGACCTATGTCGGCTGGACGTTTGATGTCGAGCGCCGCCTGATGCAGCACAACAATGGCACCGGCGCCCGCTCCACGCGCGGCCGGGTCTGGACTCTGATCCATGTCGAGTCCTGTGCGACGCGGCGCGACGCCATGAGCCGGGAGTGGCATTTGAAGCGCGATCGCACATTCCGCAAGCAACTCGCCCGACGCGCAGCGTTGTCGCCGTGACAACCGAGATTGCTTTAGCTGCCGCGATGCGGGAAGCGCTTCAGATCGTCGGCGATCTCCATCCACGGCACCTTCTCGGCATAGTGGACGTGGAAGGTCGGCGCGTAGGCGCTCGGATCCTCCAGGCTGCAGGCGTAGAGGTGTATCTCGCTCGGGTAGCGCTCGTGCTCGAAGGCCATCGGCGTGCCGCAAGTTGGGCAGAAGGAGCGCCGAGCGCCGCGCGATGAGACATATACCTTCGGCGCCTTGCCGGTGTAGCGGAAGGCCGCGTAGGGCACGCCGAACCAGGCCACGACCGGCGCGCCGGTGTTGCGGCGGCAGCTCTCGCAATGGCAGTAGCCGCGCCAGTTCTCCGGCCCGCTGAATTCGTAGGTGACCTCGCCGCACAGGCAGCGCCCCTTCTTCACCGACATGCGTGCCTCCGCGACTGCGGTCAGGACAGGTGCTCGTCGAACGCGATCAGCGCGGCCCGCTTCTCCGCCTCCGGCATGAACGAGGCCGCGAAGCCGTTGCGGGCGATGGCCGCAAGCTGCGCCTCGGAAAGGTCGAGCGCCGCGCCGATTCCGGCGTAGTTCTCGTTCATGTAGCCGCCGAAATAGGCTGGGTCGTCCGAGTTCACGGTGACGAACAGCCCGGCATCGAGCATCCGACGCAAAGGATGCGCCGTCATCTCCCGCACCACGCAGAGCCGCAGGTTGGACAGCGGGCAGACGGTCAGCGCCATCCGGTCCCGCGCCAGGCGCTTGACCAGCTCCGCATCCTCCAGCGCACGGTTGCCGTGATCGATGCGGTCGACGCCCAGCACGTCCAGCGCTTCCCAGACATATTCGGGCGGCCCCTCCTCCCCCGCATGGGCCACCAGCTTGAAGCCCGCCTCCCGCGCGCGCCGGAAGACATTCTTGAACTTGGATGGCGGATGGCCCTTCTCCGAGGAATCGAGCCCGACGCCCACGATCTTGTCCTTGTGCGGCAACGCCTGGTCCAGCGTGCGCTCGGCATCCGCCTCGTCCAGGTGGCGCAGAAAGCACATGATCATGCGCGACTTGAGGCCGAGCGTGTCCTCCGCCACCGCCTGGGCCCGCGCGAGGCCGCCGATCACCGTGTCGAAGGAAACGCCCCGGCTGGTATGGCCCTGGGGGTCGAAGAAGAACTCGACATAGCGCACGTTCTGCTCCGCCGCCTTGCGGAAATAGGCCATGGCGAGATCGTAGAAGTCCTGCTCCGTCAGCAGCACCGACATCCCCTGGTAATAGAGGTCGAGGAAATCCTGCAGGTTGGAGAACGCGTACGCCCGCCGCAACGCCTCGACGGAGTCATGGGCGAGACGCACGTTGTTCCGTTTGGCCAAAGCGAACATCAGCTCCGGCTCCAGGCTGCCCTCGATATGGATATGCAGTTCGGCCTTGGGGAGCTTGGAGATAATTGCGGCAATGTCGAACATCAAATGCCTCAAAACAAAATCCCCTCCCCCGTTCCGGGGGAGGGGGATTCTCGGCAATCGCGCTCAGCTCGGAATCTGGCCGTCGATGCCGTCGGCGAGCCAGTTCATGCCGGCGATGGCGCCGTCGTCGAGCGCGGTGCCGGCCGGCACCTTCTCGGCGCCGCTCTGGTCCTTGATCGGGCCCTGGAAGATGACGGTCTTGCCGCTGGAGATGTCGGCCTCCGCCGCCTTGCCGGCCGCCTCTGCCTCCGGCGTCATGTTGGCGTAAGGCGCCATCACCAGCATGCCGGAATTGAAACCGCCCCAGGTGTCGGTGCTCTTCCAGGTGCCCTCCATCGCCTCCTTCGTCCGCCGCACGTAGTACGGATTCCAGAAATCGACCGAAGCGGTGAGCTGCGCCTTGGGCGCCAGGCTCGCCATGTCGCTGGCCTGGCCGAAGCCGACCACGCCGCGCTGCTCGCAGACCTGCAGCGGCGCGCCGGAATCGGTGTGCTGCGCGATCACGTCGGCGCCCTGGTCGATCAGCGCCTTGGCCGAATCGCCTTCCTTGCCCGGATCGTACCAGGCATTGACCCAGACGATCTTCATGCGCGCATTCGGATTGACGCTACGCATGCCGAGGATGAAGGCGTTCATGCCCATGACCACTTCCGGGATCGGCACCGAGCCGATATAGCCGACGATACCGGACTTCGACAGGTGACCCGCGATGACGCCCTGCACGTAGCGGCCTTCATAGAAGCGGATGTTGTAGGTGGCGACGTTGTCCGCGCGCTTGTATCCGGTCGCGTGCTCGAACTTCACATCGGGGAAGCGCTGCGCCACCTTCAAGGTCGGGTTCATGAAGCCGAATGACGTGGTGAAGATCAGCTTGTTGCCCTTGTTGGCAAGCTCGGCGATGACGCGCTCGGAATCCGGCCCTTCCTTCACGCTCTCGACATAGGTGGTCTTCACCTTGTCGCCGAATTCCGCCTCGATCGCCTTGCGGCCGACGTCGTGGGCGTGGGTCCAGCCGAAATCCTCGACCGGGCCGACATAGATGAAGCCGACTCCGAACGGATCGGCGGCGCCGGCGGAGCGGATGATGGTCGGCGCGACGCCGGCCAGCAGACCCGCGCCCAGTATCTTGTTGAACGTCCTGCGTTTCATGACGACAGCCTCCTTGTTGATGGTGTTCGTTGCGATATTTGTTGCAGAGACTCATACGAAAAACCAAGAGAATCTCGGTGACCCGCCCCTCACCCGGCGGCATGGAACGGCCGCCCCAGGCAGGCCGGCGCATTGAGCCGGATTTTCGTGCGGTCGCGCGAGATCAGCACCAGCACCAGGATCGTCGCCACATAGGGCAGCGCCGAAACCAGCTGCGACGGCAGGGCGATGCCGAGCCCCTGCACATAGAGCGAGAGATACATGATGCCGCCGAAGAGATAGGCGCCGACCAGCAGCCAGCCCGGCCGCCAGGTGGCGAACACGACCAGCGCCAGTGCGATCCAGCCGCGCCCGGCGGTCATGTTCTCCGCCCAGGAGGTCGAATAGGCGAGCGACATGTAGGCTCCGGCCAGACCCGCCATCGCGCCGCCGAACAGGGTCGCGAGGTAGCGGATGAGGATGACGGGGTAGCCGATCGCATGCGCCGCGTCGTGGGAATCGCCGATCGCGCGCAGGATCAGGCCGCGATGGCTGCGGCGCAGGAACCAGGCGACGGCGAAGACCGCGGCGATGGAGAGATAGACCAGCGCATCCTGCCCGAACAGGATCGGCCCCAGGAACGGCAGGCCGCTCAGGCCCGGGATATCGAGCTTGGGCAGCGGCGGCACCGCGGTGCCGACATAACCGCTGCCGACCAGCGCGCTCAAACCGGTG
>JAEUKU010000358.1 GCA_016794075.1 Rhodospirillaceae bacterium | reverse complement strand
TACATCATCGGCCGGATCTCGACCTTGCCGCCCACCGCCATCGGCCGCTGCTGGATCTTGTGCATGCCGAGGATGCCGGATTGCGGCGTGTTCAGGATCGGCGTCGACATGAGCGAGCCGTAGACGCCGCCATTGGAGATGGTGAAGGTGCCGCCCTGCAACTCGTCGAGCGAGAGCTTGCCGTCGCGCGCCTTCTTGCCGAGTTCGCCGATCTTGGCCTCGATCTGCGGCAGGCTCAGCTTGTCGGCATCGCGCACCACCGGCACCACCAGGCCCTGCTCGGTGCCGACGGCGACGCCGATGTCGTAGTGGTTCTTGTAGATGATGTCGGTGCCGTCAATCTCGCCATTGACCGCCGGAATCTCCTTCAACGCCTGGATCGCCGCCTTCACGAAGAAGCCCATGAAGCCGAGCTTCACCTTGTGGCGCTTCTCGAAGCTGTCCTTGTACTGATCGCGCAAAGCCATGACCGCGCCCATGTCCACCTCGTTGAAGGTGGTCAGCATGGCAGCGGTGTTCTGCGCCTGCTTCAGGCGCTCGGCGATGCGGCGGCGCAGGCGCGACATCGGCACGCGCTCTTCCAGCGGCGCCAAAGCGCGCGGCACATGCGGAACTTCGGGTTGCGGCGCCGGGCGCGGCGCAGCCGGCGCCGGAGAGACTTGCGGGGCGGCCGGCTTCGCCAGATGCGCGACCACATCGCCCTTGGTCAGGCGGCCGTCTTTGCCAGTGGCCGCGATCGCCGCGGGGTCGAGCTTGTTGTCCGCGACCATCTTGCGTACGGCCGGTCCGCTTTCGGGAGCCACCGGTGCGGGAGCAGGGGCCGGCGCGGCAGCCGGTTGCGGCGCGGCCGCGGGCGCCGGCTTGGCCGGCGCGGCGGCGGCCACCGCCCCGTCGCTGATCTGGCCGATCACGGCACCGATATTGACGACGGTTCCGGCGGGCGCGGAGATCTCCGCCAAGGTTCCGGCGGCGGGCGCGAACAGCTCCTGGGTCACCTTGTCGGTCTCGAGCTCGGCCAAGGGCTCATCCGCCTTCACCGAATCGCCGACATTCTTCATCCACTTGGCGACCGTGGCTTCGGTCACCGATTCGCCCAGACCCGGCACAACAATGGGTGTCGCCATCTACTCTCTCCTCATGCCGCGCGCCTTGCGGTGGCGCCGCGGATCAAACCACCAGCGCTTCCTCGCAGAGCGCCGCCTGTTCCTTCAAGTGCCGGCGCAGCAGGCCGGTCGCCGGCGAGGCCGCCGCGGGACGGCCGACATAGCGCAGGCGCTGCTGCTTCAGGCCCAGCTCGCCCATCACCGTCTCGATCTCCGGCAGCACCGTCGTCCAGGCGCCCATGTTCTTCGGCTCCTCCTGGCACCACACCACCTCGGCGCCGGGGAAGCGGGCAAGCTCCGTCTTCAGCGGCTTCGCCGGGAACGGATAGAGCTGCTCGCAGCGCAGGATATGGACGTTCCTGATGTCGCGCTTCTCGCGCTCCTCGTAGAGGTCGTAATAGACCTTGCCGCTGCACAGCACGACGCGCTTGATCTCCTTGTCCGGCGCCGTCTTGCCATCGTCCCACAAGATGCGGTGGAAGCTGGAGCCGGGGCCGAACTCGGCGAGCTTCGACACCGCCAGCTTGTGGCGCAGCAGCGATTTCGGCGTCATGACGATGAGCGGCTTGCGGAAGTTGCGCCGCATCTGCCGCCGCAGGACGTGGAAATAGTTCGCCGGCGTGGTGCAGTTCACCACCTGCATGTTGTCCTCGGCGCAGAGCTGCAGATAGCGCTCGAGTCGTGCGGAACTATGCTCCGGCCCCTGCCCCTCGAAGCCGTGCGGCAGCAGCATGACCAGGCCCGACATGCGCAGCCATTTGGATTCGCCGGACGAGATGAACTGGTCGATGATGACCTGCGCGCCGTTGGCGAAATCGCCAAACTGCGCCTCCCACAGCACCAGCGCCTTCGGGTCGGCGAGGCTGAAGCCGTATTCGAAGCCGAGCACGCCGGCCTCGGAGAGCGGCGAATTGATGACCTCGAAGCTCTCCTGGCCTGCCCTGATGTTGTTGAGCGGGATGTACTCCGCCTCGCTCTCCTGGTCGACCAGGACCGAGTGGCGCTGGGAGAAGGTGCCGCGCTTCACGTCCTGGCCGGAGAGGCGGACGAAATAGCCTTCCGTCAGCAGGGTGCCGAAGGCGAGCGCCTCGGCGGTGGCCCAGTCGACGCCCTCGCCGGTCTTGAACATCTGCTCCTTGACGGCGAGCTGGCGGGCGATCTTGCGGTTGACGTTGAACGTGGCGGGCACGGTGGTGAGCGCCTTGCCCACCTCCTGCAGCGCCTCCATCTCCGCCGCCGTCTCGCCGCGGCGGTCGTCGCCCGAGGCGATGGCGAGGCCGCTCCAGGCGCCTTCCAGCCAATCGGCCTTGTTCGGGCGATAGGAGCTGGCGGCCTCGAACTCGGAATCCAGGCGCTTCTGGAACTCCTCGGTGATGGCGTCGACCTCCTCGCGGGTCAGCGTGCCGTCCTCGACCAGGCGGTCGGCGTAGATCTGCCGCGTCGTCGGGTGAGTTCCGATCTGGCGGTACATCAGCGGCTGGGTGAAGGCCGGCTCGTCGCTCTCGTTGTGGCCGAAGCGACGATAGCAGAACATGTCGATGACCACGTCGCACTTGAACTCCTGGCGGAATTCCATGGCCATGCGGGCCACGTGCAGCACCGATTCCGGGTCGTCGCCGTTGACGTGGAAGATCGGCGCCTGCACGCCCTTGGCGATGTCCGAGCAATAGGGGCTGGAGCGCGCCGCGGTCGGGCTGGTGGTGAAGCCGATCTGGTTGTTGATGATGAAATGGATGGTGCCGCCGGTCTTGTAGCC
>JAEUKU010000350.1 GCA_016794075.1 Rhodospirillaceae bacterium | reverse complement strand
AGCCGACATAGGCCATGGCCACCGCACGGCGCGGCCCCGGCGCCAGATAGGCGAGGCCCATGAGCGAGATGATCTCGTCGAGGTCGCGGTCGACCTGGACCAGGCCCATGGCCCGCTCCAGCGGCGCGAAGATGGCGCCGGAAGGCACCTCGCCCGCCGCCGCGGCGCGGGCGATCTCGATTGCGGCGGCGCCGGCAGCCGCCCGCTCCCCCGCCTGGTAGGACTCGACATCCCACACCTGCGCGAGCCGGTCGACCACCTCGTAGAGCGCCGCCTTCAGATCGTCGATCGCCTTCGATTGCAGCGCCACGCCGGTGTCGCTCGCGGCGCGGTACAGCTCGTTGAGCCGCCGGATGACGAAGCGCACGCGGCGCAGGCGGAAATCCACGTCGAAGCCGCGCAGGAAGGGCACCACGCGCGTGGCGCCCGCGCCGTCCTGCTGGGCGATCCAGCGATCGAGCAGCTTCTCGATCTGCACCGCATCCGCGGGCGCGCCGCGCGCGGAGGCAATCCCGGTGATCAGCGCGGCGAGGCGCTCGGCGAGGCGGCGCAGCTTCAGCGTCTGGTAGCTGAGATAGGCATAGCCGGCGGCGGTATGGGCCTGCTCGTTGGCGGTGGCGCGGTAGCGCTCGACCTCGGCCATGGTCGGCGGATTCTCGGGATGCGCGTCGACGATCTCGTCGACCAGCGTCTCGACCTGCGGGTCGGCGGCGGCCAGGATCTCGGCCATGCGGCGGGCCCGTTCGTTCCACTCCTGGATCGCCAGCAGGTCGTCGGCGATCGGCTCGTTGCGCGGAATGAGCGCCAGCGCCGTCAGGATGGTGCGGAAGAAGCCCGGCGAGCCCTGGTCGCCGCGATTGGCGGCGTCGCGGTGCGGGTTGGGGTCGACATAGATGATGCGCCGCACCACCTCGCGGCTGGCCGGCCGGTTGCCCAAGGCGTGGATCACCGGCGAGAACGGCTTGTTCATCACCACGCTGCCGTCGATGAAGTAACCGCCGGAGACGGCCGCCTGTTTCGGATCGAGGACGCGCAGCTTGTCGTTGATGAAGCTCTGGCGCGACGGCCAGGACCCGCCGCGCTCCGCCAGCACCCGGTCCATCTCGGCGATGGTGGCGGGCGGGAAGGCGCCGGGGAAGGACGCCGTCGCCCGCGCGGCGAAGACCAGCGACGGCACGTCGCCGGCGGTGAACTCGCTCAGGATTTCGCCCGACAGCGCGCGGCGGCAGGTGAAGGAGACGATGCGGCGGTGCTCGGTCTCGTCGACACTCGGCGGATCGTGCAGCAGGATGCGATGGGCATGGCCGCGATAATCCGTCAGGGTGACGAACAGGTCGAGGCGATGACCGGGCGGCAGCAGGCAGCCATTCGGCGCGGCGCCCGCTTCCATCGCCTCGCAGGCGTCCAGCATCCAGGTGCAGAAACGCTCGCCGGAAAAGGGCGGCGTGAACCACTGCGCCTGGACGAACTGGCGCATCTTGGCGCGGGTCTCCGGATCGGCCACCTGCTGGCCGAAGCGGCGGGTCAGCATGGTGTCGATCAGCGGCGCCACCGCCGCCTTGCCGACCCGGCCCAGCAGGCTGCCCGGCGCCGACAGGCTGGTGACGTCGGCGTTCTTCAGCCACAAATCGCGATGCGGCTCGAGCGGCAAGTCATGCGCCAGGGCCCGCGCGAGCATGACGCCGTTGATGCCGCCGGCCGAGGCGCCGGAGATGAGGTCGACCACCACGCGCAGATCGATGTCGGGCGAGAGCGCCTGCAGCAACTCGTAATAGATCTCGGTGGAATCGCCCCGCGGCTTCTGATCCTCGAGGCAGGGGCCGCCGCCTTCCTCGCGCGACTTGGCCGCGCGGAACTGCTTCGACGCGCGCACCAGATTGAGGATCTCGCGGGTGACGCCGTGGATGTAGACGGCCAGCGACACGCCCCCATAGAGCACGACCGCGAGCCGCACCTCGATCTGCTTCATACGACTGATTTCATCGGCTGCATTCCGACCGGCGCTCCCCTGCGCCATACTGCCCGAACGAAACGGGTCCCGGCCAGATGATTGCCGCGTTATGGTAAGGAAATTGTGAACCTGCCCGGCTCCGGCTTAACCCATCGGGCCAGGGTGATCGGATTCACCTTGCTTTCCCACCGCACGGGACAAACCATCCGGACTGCTTGGCCTCAGATCAGGAAGTCCCGTCTTGAACGACTGCGATGGAGCCTTTATCCGCCATCCGGACCTGCAGCGGCTGTTTCGCTATTGGCTCGGCCTGAGCATCGACGGACAAGTACCGTTGCGGCGCGATATCGATCCACTGGCCGTCCGGGACTTGATGCCCAATCTCCAGTTGCTGGACGTCGGGGCGACGCCCGACGATCTCCGCTACCGGTTGGTCGGCGGCGAGATCGCCACTGCCTTCGGCTTCGAGCCGCGCGGCAAGACCCGGCGCGAGATCCGGGAGGCGTATGTCTCGCCAGACAAGTATGACGATTTCGACCAGACCTCGCGCGAAACGCATGACGTCGCGCGGCGCGGCGTGGTCGCCTACACCCACGATTACATGACCTCATACGATCACGACTTCCTCGCCTATGCGCGGCTCTTGCTGCCGCTGTCGGAGGAGGGCTTGGCCATTACCGGAATATTCGGCGCGTTGATGATGTCGTCCAGCACCCGCGGCTTCTGGCATGGGTTCCAGCCCCTGCAAGTTGAAGTGCCGATCACGAAATTCGGCCTTCGCGCGGCAATCACCCTCGCCTAGCCAAGGCTACCGCCACGGACCAAGTGCGACCCTACTTGACCGGCCAGACCAGCAGCAGCATCGGCACCGCGACCAGGATTACCAGCAGCGACAGCGGCGCGCCGAGGCGCGGGTAGTCGGCGAAGCGGTAGCCGCCGGGCCCGAGGACGAGGGTGTTGCATTGGTGCCCGATCGGGGTGAGGAAGTCGCAGCCGGCGCCGATCGCCACCGCCATCAGGAAGGCGTCGGGCTTGTAGCCCAGCGCGCCGGCGAAGCCGACCGCGATCGGCGCCATGACCAGCACCGTCGCCGCGTTGTTGAGGAAGGGCGTCACCAGCATCGCCGTCGCCAGGATCAGCGCCAGCGCGCCATAGGCCGGCAATCCGCTCGCCGCCTGCGACAGCCAGCCGGCGATCAGGTCGGTGGCACCGGTGGCGCTCAGCGATTCGCTGACCGGGATCAGCGCCGCCAGCATGATGATGATCGGCCATTCGACCAGCTGGTAGATCTGCCGCAGGGTGATGGCGCGGGAGAGCACCATCAGCACCGCGGCGCCGAAGAAAACCACCTGAACCGGCAGGACCTTGAACGCCGACATCACCATGGCGACGACCAGGATCAGGACCGGCAGCACGGCGCGCCGCGCCTTGCCCAGCTGCAGCGTGCGCTCGGCCAGCGGCAGGCAATCCAGCGCCTTCAGCCGTTCCGGCAGCTCGCCGAGATTGCCCTGCAGCACGATCACGTCGCCGAACTCGAGCGAAATGGTGCCGAGGCGGTCGGTCAGCTTCTGCCCCGAGCGGCTGACCGCCAGCAGGTTCACGCCGAAGCGCTCGAACAGCCCGCTCACCTGCGCCGAGACTCCGATCAGCGGCGAATTTGCGCCGATCACCGCCTCGATGCTGCCCACCTCCGCCTGCGGCGCGCGCGCCTCCGGCACCCGGTGGCCGGATTCGAGCGTGAGCTTGCCGAGCGAGACCGCCTGTTCCAGCGCCTGTGGGTCGCCTTCAAGGATCACCGTATCGCCTTCTTCCAGGACGACGTCGGGCAGCGGCACCACCCGCGTGTCGTCCGGCTTCAGCACCGCGATCACCTTCGCCTCGCCATGGGCCAGGTCCTGCAGGTCGGCGACGGTCTTGCCGAGAACGGCGGCGCTCTCGGTCACCTCGGCCTCGGTCACATATTTTTTCGCCTCCAGCGCCGCGTCCAGCGAGGCAGTGGTGCGCGTGCGCACCGGCAGGAAGCGATATCCCACCATGAGGAACAGCAGCCCGAGCAGCGCCAGCACCGCGCCGACCGGGGCGAAATCGAACATCGAGAACGGCGTGCCGACGATCTCGCCGCGCAGGCGCGAGACGATGATGTTGGGCGAGGTGCCGATCTGGGTCATCAGCCCGCCGAGCAGCGCGCCGAAGGACATCGGCATCAGATAGCAGGAGGGCGAGGCGCCGGCGCGCTTGGCCATCTGGAAGGCGACCGGGATCATGATGGCCAGCGCGCCGACATTCTTCACGAAGGCGGAGAGGATGGTGACGGTCGCCACCAGCACGAACATCTGCGCCGGCACCGAATTCAGATGGCGTGAGACTCGCTGCAGGGCCAGTTCCGTGATGCCGGTCTGGGCGATGGCGCCGCTCACCACCAGGGCGGATCCGACGATGATGACGATGTCGTCGCTGAAACCGGAGAAGGCGTCCTCCGGCTTGACCAGGCCGACGGCGATGGCGGCCAGCAGCGCCAGGCAGGCGACGATGTCGTAGCGCGGCCGGCCCCAGACGAAGAGCACCATCGTCGCGGCGATCACGGCGAAGGCCAGCCCCTGGTCGATTGTCATGGAAAAGGCTCCGGACGCAGGCCGGCGACCCCGGCAGCGCCACAACCCGCCTCCGGAGCAAACGTTCCGCTCCGCGCCACGGGCGGCAGGGGCAGCTTGAAGCGGCCGGCTAGGCCGTCAGCTCAGGCGGGCCAAAGATGCTGGACGTTGCCCCGCCCCGGCTGGGCGCGCCCGGCGCCGGGATTTGCCGGGCCCTCGCGCTCGCCGTCCGGCGCCAGTCCCGCCGCATTGATCGCGGTTCGCCGAAAGCCGTTCAACAGGGATTGCCACTGGGCGAGCGAGGCGGCGGGATCGGTGGCCAAGGGCGGGATGGGCGCGATCACGGCCGAGCGGTCATGGAACGTGGCCCGGGCGCGCTGCCGGAACCGCCCTTCGGAGAACCGGCTTTCGACCGGCAGCGCGGTCAGGAACTGGCGCGGCCCCAGCGTCGCGATGTAGTAGTCCGAATAGTCGAGATAGCCGTAGCTGCGCTCGGAAAAGCCGTAGCGAATCCGGATCTTCTCCCGGTCCAGCGTCACCACCCGCGACTTGGAATCGATCAGCGCGCGGAAATTGCTGGCGACGATGAATGCCCCGAACAGGGCGAGCGCCGCGGCGGCGATCCAGAACAGGCCGCCCAGGAACGCGAGTGCGACGGCGGCGCCGAGCACCGCCAGGCCGGTGCACAGGCGCCGGAATATCCCCGCGCGCGGAAACTCATACGCGACCGGCAACTCAGATCTTGCATGAACGTGCAATCCGCGCACGCTCGCCGCCCCGTCATCCATGTTCCGCCCCTCGAACGCCCGAAGTGCCCACGCACTCAGAACGCAACGCCGCTCCACTCGCACAAACGGAGCGCCGGTCGGCATGCTGCGGGAATATGTTCCCCCCGCATCCTCGCTTTTCTTTTTTGGTTAATTGGAAAACTAGCGTGCCAAGCGCGCGCTGTCCAGCATATGCCGCGCGGCCCGCAGCGACTCGGCGCCCCGGCGGCGCGCGGATGACGGATGGCGCGCAGCGTCGAGAGCTGCGTCGTCGCTCCTCGTGGCGCTTTTCAAGTCGGGCCTGTCAGTACATCTTATTTTTCCCGCGTCCACGCAAGCCACTCGCCGCATTCCGATTTCGCTTGTTGTTTGACTGTCATCACGCTACCGGGCCGCACGCCTTGCACGCGCATGGGCTGGGCGGACATCTGCACATGGAGCACGAAGCGATTGAGCCGCGTTGAGGCCACGCCATCCTTGTCCCGCCGGCGCGCGGTTCGCCGCGCGGCCCTCGCCTGGGCGTCGGGGCTCCTGCTGGGATTCGTGCTCGCCTGCCAGGCCACGATCTGGCTGGAACCCGCCACGCCCGAGCTGGCGGTGGTCGAGCAACTGGCGCTCCAGCTGAGCGCCAGCGCCATGCTCAGCGCGATGCTCGCGCTGCTGCTGCGCCGCTGGCTGCGGCTCGCCGCGTCGCTTGCCCTGGCCGCCACCTTGGCCGCCCCGACTGTCAATCAGGCCATCGACGCGGGCGGCGCGCCGGGGCTCTCCGGCGCGACGA
>JAEUKU010000348.1 GCA_016794075.1 Rhodospirillaceae bacterium | reverse complement strand
CGATGCGCGCCAGGTTCTTTGGATGCGTTTCGGGGCTCTTCTTCGGGTTGTCCCTGGCGCCGTCCCGCGTCGGCGGCCGTCGCTTGCCGGTATGCGTCATCGTCCCGCCTCAGAGCCTGACCCAGGTCAGCTCATGCTTGTTATGATGCAGATGCAGCAGGCGCGAGCCGGGGATGGCGGCGAACTCGCGCATGGCGTCGAAATCGGTCGCCCCCTGGAACTTGACCGTGCAGACGAAACGGCCGACATCGCCCTTCTCCATCCAGTTGCGCACCAGGTTCAGCAGGCGCTTCGGGTAGCAGATCACGTCGGAGAACAGCCAGTCGACGCGGCCCAGCGCGCGGGGATCGAGGCCAAAGGCGCTTTCGTGGCGGACTTCGACATCGGGCAGGGACGCGACGGTGGGATCGAGCGGCGCCTTGTCGACGCTGAGCACGCGGGCGCCCAGCTTCTGCAGCACCCAGGTCCAGCCGCCGGGACTGGCGCCAAGGTCGAGGCAGAAGGCGCCCGGCGCGGGCCTCTCGCCCAGCACGGTGAAGGCCTCCCACAGCTTGAGATAGGCGCGGCTTGGCGCCGTCTTGTCCTCGATGAACTGCACCTCGCCATTCGGAAAGGCGCTGCCGCAGCGCGGCGCGGCCAGGATCGTGTTCGGATCGATCAGCGTCCAGGAGCCGAGCGGCGCGGCCGGCGCCGGCGCGCCGAAGGCGAGCGGCTTGGCCGAGACCTTGGGCAGGCGTTCGGCGATCAGCGCGGCGCGCCGGTGATGGGCGCAGGAATAGAGCGCCCAGTTGCGCTGGATGGTGCGCAGCTTGGTGGCCGCGTCGCCGATCGAGGCGATCTCCAGCCGCACCGGGTCGTGCCAGACATTGGCCGCCCAGGCGATGGGGCGCGCTGGACCCTCGGCCAGGACCAGCCGGCCGTATATTTCGCGCACGGCATCGCCCAACTCCGCCTGCAGCTCGGGCAGGAAGTCTTCCGGCGCCAGGTAGCCGGTCAGGTGGGGCTGGGCGGGGTCGATGGCCAATGTTGCTCTGCGGGCTGGGCGGCGGGCTCGAATGGTCCCCTGTTGACCAGTTTCTCCGACCAAAGTCTAGGACCCGGGCCGGGCGAAGAGGGGATATGGGATAACGGTCGGCTCAGCTCGGCCGGTCGCGGCTTGATTCCGTCGCCCGCTGCGGTGGCGGCGTGCGCGCCGCGGCCAGATCAAAATCGCCGGGATTTGCGCTCATTCGGCCCCCTCCGACGCGCGCGATCCCGCCCTCGCCGGCGTCGCACTCCCCCGCGGCGCCGGTTTTGTTTCCAGGCGAACTGGGCCGCGGCTCCGGAATCAGCCGTTTGCCGTCATGGCGGGCGTCGCCACCATCCCGGTGCCGAGACGGTGGCGGGGAAACAGAATCGATACGGTGGTTCCGGCTCCCGGGGCGCTTTCGATGCTGAACTCGGCCTGGTGCAGTTCAGCCAGCTTGCGCGAGAGCGGCAGGCCCAGGCCGGTGCCCTCATGCAGCCGGGCAATTCCCGAATCGACCTGGCCGAACACCGCCATCGCCTTCGGGATATCCTCCTTCTTCATGCCGATGCCGGTGTCCCGTACGGTGATCAGCAGGCCGCCATCGTGCGGATGGGCGCTGATCGAGGCACGGCCGCCGATGGGCGTGAACTTGATGCCGTTCGACAGCAGGTTGATGAGGATCTGCTTCAGCTTCACTTCGTCGGCGACGAGGATCGGCAGGCAGGCGGCCAGTTCGGCGGTCACGGTGACCCCGCCGCGTTCGGCGCGCTCCTTGACCAGGCGCAGGCACGAATCGATCAGCTGCGCGACGTCGACCGGCGCCTCATGCAGCTCGAGACGCCCGGCCTCGATCTTCGACAGGTCGAGGATGTCGTTGATGATCTCGAGGAGATGCAGGCCGGCGCGATGGATCTCGCGCGCGTAGTCGCGGTCGCGGGCGATGCTTTCGCCGAGCACCTGGCCCTCGATCACCTCGGAGAAGCCGATGATCGCGTTCAGCGGCGTGCGCAGCTCGTGGCTCATATTGGCCAGGAACTCCGACTTGGCGCGGTTGGCGACCTCGGCGGCGCGGCTGGCGTCCCGGAGCTCCCTGGCATGGGTCAGCTGGGCGGAGATGTCGCGCAGCGAGATGATGAACCAGATCTCGGATTCACGCGTCAGGCGTTGCAGCCAGGCCTCGGCGAAGAACTGCGAGCCGTCGCGGCGCAGCACCGGGATTGGGGCCCGCTCGTTGCCCATGCGCAGCGCGAGCCGCTGGTCGCGAAAATCCTCGACCAGCGCCGAATGGCGCTGCCGCAGCACCTCCGGGATCAGAATCTCCATCTGCCGGCCGAGCAATTCGCCGGGATCGTAGCCGAGCAGCACCTCCCCCGACCGGTTCACCAGGCGGATCGCGCCATGCTGATCGACGCCGATGACGGCGTCGGGAACGATGTTGAGGATGGCGCCGAGGGTGTCGCTGGCGGCTTCCGCGTTGCGGCGCAGGCGCGCCTGGTTGGCGCGGTCGCACCATTCGCCGATCGAGAACATCAGGACGATGCCGAACAGGGTCGGCACGATGATCACCGCGGCCTCCTCGGTGTCGATCGGCTCGCGGGTCAGCAGCCGGGACACCACGACCGCGATGACGGCGAGGATCGGCAGGGTGATCTCGACCGCGCGTGCCCGCATCGCGTCCTGAGGCGATCTTTCTGCGGCTTCCTGCGCCGCCTGAGGGCGCGGCGTCGCCCAGGCCGCGGCGAAGGTCAGCGCGAAGCCGGCCGCCCACAGCGGCAGCGCCGCCGGGTGGTCGACATCGTTGCCGGTCAGAATCGCGAGGCCCTGAAGCAGGAAGGCGCTGCTGCGCAGGACCGAGCCGCCGATGAGCAGCACTACGGCGCGCGACACGCTCGCATCGCCGCGCGCGATGAGGCTGGCGAGGGCGAAAACGGCCCCGGCCGGCTCGATCGTCACGTAGCCCACCAGGACCAGGGCATCCAGCATCGGCAGGTCGGGGCGGGTGATCATCTCGTGCAGTGGAAATGCGACAATGGCGTAGCCGCAGACCAGCAGGATGCCGAGTTGGCAAAGCCGGCGGATGACGAGGTAGGGCTCCTCCGCGCGGGCGACGAGCAGAAACAATGCCGCCACCTGTGCGATCGAGGAACCGAGCCAGCCGACATGGATCCAGGAATCGGACACAATCGGTCGCCCGGGGCTCGTGGCGCCCAGGCTGTGCAGCAACTGGAAGACCAGCCACAGGCCGCAGGCCGCCGCGAAGCAGATCCAGATCCGCCGCGGCCAGCCGTCAAGGCGAAAGGCGGTCCACAGGCAGCCACCCATCGCGACCAGGCCGCAGATAACACCGAGTACGCGTGCGGTCGAGGCCGGGTCGACCGGTACGGCGTTCTGCGACAGCGCGCCGCTGGCCAGCTCGGCGAGGGCCAGGAGCCAGGCCGCCGCCCAGGCGAGCGCGGCGCGCACGGAGAAGCCGGCGATCGTCCACGGTCTCGCAATGGCGGGTGGCGCCGCGGCGTCCGTGCGATCTTTGGTAATGGGCCGATCCGACACTTCGCGCGACACCTGCGTCCTCGCGCCATTCATCCGAGCTTCAGGCAAGCACACGAAGATTGACAAAGAAAGAACATCGCCGCCGCGAGCGGCGTGGGATGCGCAGGCGCTCCGCGGGCACGTCGATGACGAGGACGCTTTGCAGGACGCCAGTCTCAATTCGACGGCGCGCGCCGACTCTAATCCCGCGCAGGCGACGCGGTGCCATCCGAACGGCGATGCCGCTTCGCCGAAGGATGTCACGCGGATAGTCGACAGGAGGCCAGTGATTCTCGCGGCGGCCCGGCGAATCGCGCCGGTCCGCTATCGCGGCTTGCGTCGCCCCTTGAACTTGGGCGCCTCGCCCGGGCGCCCGGCCTTGGATCGGCCGCGCACCGCAGCACCCGGCGGGGCGCTCTTGTAGGGGCCGGATTTCGGCGCTGACAATCCGCGCGCGGTCATCGTGCCGCCGCCACCGACGGGGATTTCCAGATCCAGTGCCTCCAGCCGGCGGAGTTCGTCGCGGATGCGCGCGGCATCCTCGAATTCAAGATTGGCCGCCGCCTCGCGCATCTTCTTCTCCAGATCGGCGATGGTGGCCTTGAGGTTGTGGCCGAGCATGTGCATCTCGCCGGCCACGCCGGTATCCACCGTGACGTGATCCTGCTCGTAGACCGAGGAGAGGATGTCGCCGATCTGCTTCTTCACCGATTCCGGCGTGATGCCGTTGGCGGCGTTGTAGGCCTGCTGCTTCTCGCGCCGGCGGTTGGTCTCGTCGATTGCGTATTGCAGCGAGTCCGTCATCTTGTCGGCATAGAGGATGACGCGGCCCTCGATGTTGCGCGCGGCGCGGCCGATGGTCTGCACCAGCGAGGTCTTGGAGCGCAGGAAGCCCTCCTTGTCCGCGTCGAGGATGCAGACCAGCGCGCATTCGGGGATGTCGAGGCCTTCGCGCAGCAGGTTGATGCCGACCAGCACGTCGAAGGCGCCGAGGCGCAGGTCGCGGATGATCTCGATGCGCTCCAGCGTCTCCACGTCGGAATGGATGTAGCGCACGCGGATGCCGGCTTCGTGCAGGTATTCGGTGAGATCTTCGGCCATGCGCTTGGTCAGCGTGGTGATCAGCACGCGCTGCGCCTTGGCGGCCGCGTCCTTGCATTCGGCGATCACGTCGTCGACCTGGGATTCGGTCGGGCGGATGATGGTGACCGGGTCGATCAGGCCGGTCGGGCGGATCACCTGCTCGACGAAGACGCCGCCGGTGCGCTCCATCTCCCAGTTTCCCGGCGTGGCCGAGACATAGACCGTCTGCGGCCGCATATGGTCCCATTCCTCGAATTTCAGCGGCCGGTTGTCGCAGGCCGAGGGCAGGCGAAAGCCGTATTCGGCCAAGGTCGACTTGCGATGCCAGTCGCCGCGGAACATGCCGCCGATCTGCGGCACCGTCACGTGGCTCTCGTCGACGATCAGCAGCGCGTCGGCCGGCAGGTATTCGAACAGGGTCGGCGGCGGCTCGCCCGGCTTGCGCCCCGTCAGATAGCGCGAGTAGTTCTCGATGCCGGCGCAGGAGCCAGTGGCCGCGATCATCTCGAGATCGAAATTGGTGCGCTGCTCCAGCCGCTGCGCCTCCAGCAGCTTGCCCTTCTCCTCGAACTCCTTCAGCCGCGCCTTGAGGTCTTCCTTGATCTGCAGCGCCGCCTGGGCCAGCGTCGGCTTCGGTGTCACGTAGTGGCTGTTGGCGAAGATCTTCACCTCGTCGAGGCTGGCCTGCTTCTCGCCGGTCAGCGGATCGAATTCGTGGATCGCCTCGATCTCGTCGCCGAACAGCGAGAAGCGCCAGGCGCGGTCTTCCAGGTGCGCCGGGAACAGCTCGAAGGAATCGCCGCGCACGCGGAACATGCCGCGATAGAAATTGGCGTCGTTGCGCTTGTATTGCAGCTCCACCAGCCGCCGCAGCAGCGCGTTGAGGTCGAGCCGGTCGCCTTTTTTCAGCGTGATGGTCATGGTCGAATAGGTCTCCGGCGAGCCGATGCCGTAGATGCAGGAGACCGAGGCGACGATGATGACGTCGCGCCGCTCGAACAGCGCCCGCGTCGCCGAGTGGCGCATGCGGTCGATCTGCTCGTTCAGCGAGGATTCCTTCTCGATATAGGTGTCGGTGCGCGGGACATAGGCTTCCGGCTGGTAGTAGTCGTAATAGGAGACGAAATACTCGACCGCGTTCTCCGGGAAGAAGCTCTTCATCTCGCCATAGAGCTGCGCCGCCAGGGTCTTGTTCGGCGCCAGGATGAGAGCCGGGCGCTGCACGTTCTGGATCACCTGCGCCATGGTGAAGGTCTTGCCCGAGCCGGTGACGCCCAAGAGCACTTGGTCGCGGTCGCGCCGAATGAGGCCCTCGGTCAGCTCCTTGATCGCCTGCGGCTGGTCGCCCGCCGGACGGAACTCGGACACCAGCTCGAACGGCTTGCCGGGCAGGGGCGACGCCGCGGCGACCGCGCGCTCCTGCACCACCGGATCGGACATCAAGGGCTTGCTGGACATCGCATATTCCTGGGCCTATTCCCGGGCCATATCCTGGGCCATTTCCCGCGCTTTTGTCGGCCGGGGCTGGGACTCTAGTGCGAACAAAAGAGAAACGCCAGCATGGAGATGCCGGCGTTTCTAGCGGATCGCCAGGACAGGATCTGTCAGTCGAAGCGCAGCGTCTGTGGTGCCATCCCGGCCTGGCCCATATGGGAGCGGGACTCGTCTTCGTCATCCTCCTCCGGACGCACGTCATTGGCCGGCACCGGCGCAGGCCGCTCGGTCATCTGCGTCGCATGCGGCGCCAGCGCCCGGTCCATCCAGCGCGACCAGAAATGCCGCGACGGTGCCGCGCCATCGAGGACCAGGACCGCCTCCTTGACCCAGGCCGCGCCGATCTCGCTCGTCACCCGTGCCATGTCGGAGCTCCCTTGGTGAAATCGGCGGCATCGGCGTGCCGGGCCGGATGTTGCGGCAAGGTCGCGATGGCGAGCAGGCCGGCCATGGCCAGCAGGCCGACCCATTGCACCACGCGCAGTTTGCGGCGCCGGGCCAGGTGGCCGGCTGCGACACGGGTGGGTGTGGGGCGCATGGATGTGGATCGCTGGATCATGGATTGCCTCCCCTTGCTGCGTGCAGTGACGCGAAGACTAGCGTTTCAACCTGACCGTTCTCTTGCGGCGCCGGGGCGATTTCGTGATGAATTGCGGCGAAACTGTGGCGGCGGCGCGATCTCACAGAATTGACATGCCAATTGTGTGACTGCGCGCGAGCGACTAGCATCGCCGCCGATTTCAAAGTTCATTTCCGGAGCCTTCCCCCATGCCCGACATCAAGGCCGTCATTTTCGATTTCGGCGGCGTCGTTTTCGACTGGAGCGCGGAGTATCTCTATCGCGAGCTCATCCCCGACGAGGCGGAGCGCCGCTGGTTCCTCACCCATGTCTGCTCCCCCGCCTGGAATCTGAAGCAGGACGGTGGCCGCACCATCGCCGAGGCCGAAGCCGAGCTCATCGCACAGCATCCCGCGCACGCCGAGCTCATCCGTGCCTTCTATGGGCAATGGCCGAAGACCCTGCGCGGAACGCTCGATGACGGCGTGGCGCTGGTTGAACAGCTGCATGCCGCCGATGTTCCGCTCTATGGCCTCACCAACTGGTCGGCCGAAACCTTTCCCCATGTCGAGACCCGCTACGACTTCCTGAAGCGGTTCCGGCACATCGTCGTCTCCGGGCGGGTGAAGATGCTGAAGCCGGAGCCGCGCATCTACGCCCACATGCTCGAACACGTTGGCGAGCGACCGGAGGCTTGCGTCTTCATCGACGACGCGCCACATAACGCCGAAGGCGCCCGCGCCGTCGGCATTCATGCGATCCAGCATCGCAGCGGCGCGGAAACCGCGGCGGCATTGCGGGCGCTGGGTGTCACTTTCTGAGCAGCCCGTGATGGCGCGCGCGAACTCCTTGCCCTTCGAGCATTGGCTGGCGGAGAGTGGTCTGACCAATCGCCCCCTGTCGGAGCTCTTCCACGGCTTCGTCGACCATCTGCAGGAGCACGGTGTCAGGTTGCGCCGCGCCTATGTCGGCATGTCCACGCGGCATCCCCTGATCCGTGCCTTCGATCTGACCTGGGAGCCGCAGGGGGCGTTGAGCCAGACGCAATTCGACCATTCCTGGGCGCAGACCACGGCCTGGACCGATTCGCCGCTGCGCCACATGATCCTCAGTCACCAGCCGCGAATGCACCGGGCGCTGCGGGGCCCGGACGCGGTGCTCGACTTCCCGCTGTTCCAGGAGTTGCACGATCGCGGATTCACCGCCTGGTACGGCGCGGTCACGCCGTTCGAGGCGCAATCGATCCTGCAATCGCCGGGCTCGCTCGGCATGGCCTGCTCCTGGGCGACCGACGATCCGGCGGGCTTCACTCCCGCCAGTCTGGACCTGATCGACCGCCTGTTCCCGCTTTTCGCGCTCGCCGTGAAGGCGGCGGTGATGCCCAGCATCACTCGCACGCTGCTCGGCGCCTATATCGGCGCCGATGCGGCCGAGCGTGTCCTCTCCGGCGCCACCAACCGCGGCTCGATCGAACGGGTCGAGGCGGCGATCTTCGTCTCCGATCTGCGCGGCTTCACCGCCTTCGCCGAGGGGGCCGATCACGATGCCATCATGACGCTGCTCAACCGCTATTTCGACCTGGTGGGCGCGGCGATCGCGGCCGAGGGTGGCCACATCCTGAAATTCATGGGCGATGGTGTGCTCGCCACCTTTGCGGAGGCCGGCGCCAATGTCTGCGAGCAGGCCCTGCGCGCCGCACGTGCCGCCAACCGGGCGGTGCTGGCCGCGCAGGAAAGCGATGGGCCGGCCATGCCGCGCCTCGACCTCGGCATCGCGCTGCACAAGGGCGAGGTGCTCTACGGCAATGTCGGCACCCCCGACCGGCTCGACTTCACCATGATCGGCCCGGCGGTGAACGAGGCCGCGCGGATGGAGAAGCT
>JAEUKU010000294.1 GCA_016794075.1 Rhodospirillaceae bacterium | reverse complement strand
CCGGCCAGGGCGACCGGGTGACCGCCGACATGACCAAGGAACAGCTTGAGGCGATGCCCGAATACAAGCGTCCGGAGAATGTGTCGGGGACCGTCTATTCCTATGACGAGGCGGTCCGCGACAACCAGTTCCTGGCGGAGGGCGGCGTCGCCCAGACGACCGACATTGCGCCGGCGGCCGGGACCGAGCAGACTGACATCGACAACGAAACCACGGTGACCGCCGCGGGCCTGCGCGCGAGCGAAGTGGTCGGGGCCGATGTGAAGAACGCCACGGGCGACAACATCGGCGAGATCAGCGAGGTGATCCTTCAGCAGGACGGCAGCGTCAACGGCGTCATCGTCGACGTCGGCGGCTTCCTGGGCGTCGGCGAGCGTCCGGTGCTGGTGAACTGGAAGGATCTCCAGTTCGCCGGAATCGAAGGCGACGTCGCCGTCACCACCACGCTGAACAAGGATCAGCTGGCAACTTTCCCGGAGTTCAAGGCGAGCCGATAGCCGCTTCGCCGCGAACCTGTGCCGCCCGCGTCATTCCCTCGGCGCGGGCGGCGAGGCGAGCCCGGGCCGGAAGCGGCCCGGGCCTTTCGCTCTTGAAACACCCCAAGTACGAGCAGGTGACGCGATGACCAAGTTCACTTTGATGCCATTGCCCTACGATCATTCGGCCCTGCAACCCGTCATCTCGGCGCGAACGATGGAGCTGCATCACGGCAAGCACCACAAGGGCTATGTCGACAAGCTCAACAAGCTGGTGGCCGGAACCGCCTATGAGCGCCTGCCGCTCGAGGAGATCATCCGCAAATCTGCCGGCGACGACTCGGCCAGGAAGATCTTCAACAATGCCGGCCAGGTGTGGAACCATGACTTCCTCTGGCTGTCGATGACGCCCGGCGGCAGCCGGCCGAGCGATCGGCTGCGGGCGCGCATCGAGCAGGATTTCGGCTCGCACGAGGCGTTCGGCGACCGCTTCGTGAAGTGCGGCGTGGAGCATTTCGGCAGCGGCTGGGTGTGGCTCAGCGCCGCACGCGACGGCGCGCTCTCGGTCGCGTCCACCCACGACGCGGCCTCGCCGATTCTGGATGGCCTGCAGCCGCTGCTGTGCTGCGACCTGTGGGAGCATGCCTATTACCTGGACTACCAGAACGACCGTGAAAGCTTCTTGCGCGAATTCCTCACCCGCGTGGCGAACTGGGACCATGCGGCCTCGCGCTATCGCGAAGCCGACCGGGCGGCATAAAGGCGGGACAAGGTCGAAGGCTCGAAGGCGGCGGCTCAACCCAGCTGCTGCAGGGCCTCCGCCAGTTGCCCGATGTCATAGGGTTTCGCCAGGAACACCGATCTCACCTTCGCGGCGTCCAGGGCCACGGCGTGGCCGGTGTGGCCGGTGGCGAAAACGACGCGCAGCCCGGCGCGACTTTCGGAGGCCTTGGCCACCATGTCGGCGCCGTTCATGTCGGGCAACGCCAGGTCGACCACCAGGACGTCTATGCCGGGATTCCGCGCCAGCACGGCCAGCGCCTCTTCCCCGCGCGCCGCGTCGACCACCCGGTGACCGAGGTCGCGCAGCATCTCCGCGGTGGAGATGCGGATGAGGGCATCGTCGTCTACCAGCAGGACCGAGAGCCCGCCGCGCTCGGCCGTGCTTATTGCCGCGGCGGCGTCCGCCGGCGCGTTCTGGGCGGGGGACACTGCCAAGCGCGTGCCAGGCGCCGCGCGCCGCTGGTCGAGGACGGCCCGCAGCTTGGCGCCGAGTTCCGGCTCGCGATACGGCTTGCTCAACAGGTGCACGCCCTCGTCCAGCCGGCCGTGGTGGATGATGGCATTCTCGGTGTAGCCGGAAGTGAACAGCACCGCGAGATTGGGGATGATCTGCTGGGCGCTGCGCGCCAGCGTCCGGCCGCTGACGGCACCCGACATCACCACGTCGGTGAACAGCAGGTCGATCTCGATCCCGCTGCGCAGGAGCGCCAGGGCCTCTTCTCCATCGCGCGCCTCGATCACATGGTAGCCCAGGCCGCGGGTGGTCTCGGCGACCGCGCGCCGGACATCCTCGTCGTCCTCGACCAGCAGGATCCGCTCGTTGCCGCCGCGCGTCGCCGGCTTGTCCGCAGGCGGCAGCGACTCTTCCGGACGGCGGGACCGCGGCAGGTAGAGCCGGATCGTAGTGCCGAGGCCGACCTCGCTGTAGATCTTGGCGTGTCCGTGCGACTGCTTGACCAGGCCATAGACCATGCTGAGCCCAAGGCCGGTGCCCTGGCCCTCCGGCTTGGTGGTGAAGAACGGTTCGAAGGCGCGAGCGGCGATTTCGGCGGGCATGCCGAGGCCGGTATCGGTCACCGCCAGCATGACGTACTGGCCCGGCGTCACCTCGTCGTGCAGGCGCGCATAGGCGTCGTCGAGCACGGCATTGGCCAGCTCGATGGTGAGTTTGCCCCCGCCCGGCATCGCGTCGCGTGCATTGACCGCCAGGTTAAGCACGGCATTCTCGATCTGGTTCGCGTCGACGAAGGTGTTCCACAGCCCGGCATCGACGATGGTCTCGATCTCGATGGTTTCCCCCAGCGTCCGGTGCAGCAGGTCGCTCATCGCGCGCACGCGCTTGCCCAGGTTGAGCACCACCGGCTCGAGCGGCTGGCGGCGGGCGAAGGCCAGGAGTTGCCGCGTCAGCCTGGCACCACGCTCGGCGGCGAGGCTGGCATGCCTGATGTATGTCGCGGCCTGCGCGGGATCCGACACATGGCGCTTCATCAGGTCCAGGTTGCTCGAGATGACCTGCAGCAGGTTGTTGAAATCGTGCGCCACACCGCCGGTCAGGTGCCCGATCGCCTCCATCTTCTGCGCCTGGCGGGCGACCTGCTCCATGCGCATCCGTTCGGTGACGTCGGAGCAGGTCATGACGATGCCGCCGGTCCGGGTGCGCCGATGGGTGCATTCCAGTTCGCGGCCGCCGATGCGGGCGCGCGGCTTCAGCTTCGACATCTGCTCCAATCCCGCCAGCCCGTCATCCAATTCGCCGAGGTCGAACAGGCGGTCGGTGCGTCGCCGGTCGAAGTCGAGGAAATCGCTGAACAGTCGGCCAGGGCTTGGAAAATCATCCGGATAGCCGGCGAAGGCGAAGAAGCGCGGGTTCCAGGCGATCAATCCCTTCACCGGGTCGAACGCGGCCACACCTTCGCCGGTATTGTCGAGTGTCGTCTGCAGCAGCGAGGCCTGCTCGCGCAGCCCGGCCTCGGCCGCCTTCAGCTTCCGGAAGCTGCGCCAGAGCATGGCGCCGCCGCCGGCGGCGACCAGCAGGCCGAGGCCGCCGGCCAGCAGCGCCATGAAGCGGCCACGCGCGATGCTGGCATCGAGCCGCTCGCGGGCGGCCATGGTTTCCGCCTCCGCCCGCGCCGCCATGTCGTCGATCAGCGACCGGATGGCGTCCATCGCGACCTTGCCCTGGTCGTCGAGGATCCGCGCCCGCGCCGCCTCGAAACCCTGGGTCCTGCTGATCTCGATGGCGCTTTCGAGTTCCTGCTGCTTGGCGTCGATCTGCCCGGACAGCGCGCGGATCCGCTCCCGCAGCAGCGGATTGTCGTCGGCGAAGGTCTGCAGCCTGGCGCGCAACGCGGTGATCCGGCCGACGCTCGCCGTATAGGGCGCAAGATAGGTGGGGTCCTGGGCCAGCAGATAACCGCGCTGGCCGGTCTCGGCGTCTTGCAGCGCGCCGAAAAGCTGGCGGATGACCAGCAACTCGTCGCTAGCCCGGCGGGCGAGGGCACGGTTCTCCTGCAATTGCGTGAAGGCGGAATAAGTGAGGGTGAGGACGGCCGCCAGCGACAGGCAGATGGTCAGCACCCCGCCGAGAATCCACTGTCCGGGCCGCCGCCGCATCATGCCTGGGCACTCGCCGCTTCCGGCGCTTCCGCGGCACCGGAGGCGGCATCAGACGCTGCTTCCGGCACCAGCGGGAAGAGGAAGGCAACACCGGTTCCTGTCTCGCCCTCTTCTGCCATTTCCTGGAGCGCCTGCCGCGCCCCCAGCTGCGCCGCGAAGCCGCGCATCAGCGACAGGCCGAGCGCGTGCTCCAGCTCCGCCCCCTTGCCATCGGCTGGTTCGGCCGGCTGCGGCGGCACCACGCCGTCGTGGCAGATGACGAGCCGCATCTCAGCGCTCTGCTCCACCGTCAGCGTCACCCGCACCTTGCCAGAGCGACCGTTCGGAAAGGCGTGCTTCAGCACGTCGCTCACCACCTCGGTCACCAGCAGGGCGAGCGGCACGGCACGCTCGATGCCGATCTCGACGGCGGCGATCTCGGCGAGGATGGCGACCCTGGCGCGGGCGACGCCTGAGCTCAGCTGGATCAGGTGGCACAGGTCGCCGATCAGCGCCCTGGCATCGACGCTGCGATTCTCCGGACTCTCGTAGAGGTGCCGGTGCACCAGGGCCAATGCCTGGACCCGGATGCGGACATCCTGCAGCGCCTGCATCGCGGGCTCGTATTTCACGCCGCGGGAATACAGATTGAGCAGGCTGGTCACCGTCTGCAGGTTGTTCTTGATGCGGTGATGGATCTCACGCAGCATCTCTTCCTTCTGCTCGATGGCGGCGCGCAGCTCACCCTGGCGCGTGTTGAGCCGCGTCGCCATCTCGGCCAGGGTGTCGCCGAGCTGGCGGATCTCCGCCGGGGCGCCGTCCAGCTCGGCGCGCGCGGTCAGGTCGCCCTTGCTGAGCTGCGATGTGGTCTCGAACAGCCGCTGGGTCCAGCGCGTGACCAGCAGCCTCGTGCCGAGCCACGCGGCGAGGACGCCGGATATCCAGATGGCGAAGACCAGGGCGATCTGGGCGATCAGGTCGCGGTCGGCCCAGGAGCCGCCGCTGATCTTCGGCGCGCCGACCAGCAGGAACAGGCTGCCCGATTCCACGGCGGACACCGCATAGACGCGCGCGATGCCGTCGCGCGCCCCGGATTCGAAAATGCGCGCCTGGCCGAGCAGGATGCTGCGGATGGTCTCGGCGGGCGGCAGCCCGCCGGCCCCCAGATCCGCCGGCACCGTGACGCCGTGCAAGGTGACGCCGTCACGGTCCAGCAGGTAGACGACGCCATGCATCGGCAGGCTCAGGAAACGCTCGGTCGCATCCAGGGCGTCCAGCCGGATCGCCAGCGCCAGCACCCCGTCGACCTCGGCGCTGCCGCCGAGGACCGGCTGCGCCAGGATCAGGATCGGGATCGGCGGGTCAGCCGCCTTCACATAGCCGCTGAGGAACGCGGTCTTGCTGGCCAAGGCTTGGCGGAAATATTCGCTTTCCGCCGCGTTCTCCGGCAGATGCTCCGGGTCGTTTCCGCAGATGGCATCGCCCCTGGCATCGAGCAGGACCAGCGAGGCATAGATCGGAAAGGGCCGCACCGCGCCGGCCAGCGCCTTGGCGCAGGCGGCCGGATCGGGCGCGCCATCTTCCGGCACCACCGCCGGGTTGCGGGCGACGTCGAGCAGCAGGTTGGTCGAATTCTCGATCAGCGCATGATGATAAGTCGAGGCCAGCGCCGCGTAGTTGCGCACCGAATCCCGCAGCCGCTCGGCATGCACCTCCGAGGTCTCGATCGCCTCGATGACGCCGATCAGGGTCGGCGGCAGCGCGACGAGCGCGAAGACCAGCATCAAGCGATGCTTGAGCGAACGCACGGGGGGCTAGTTGACCGCGGCGCGGGTCGGCTAGGCCGACTCGCGCGTCGCGGCTTCGTTCTGGCTGTTGGAGAGCGCCTGCGAGATGGTCGCCTTCAGCGTGTCCGGCTCGAACGGCTTGGTCACCAAGTAGGTCGGCTCCGGCCGCTGCCCGGTCAGCAGCCGCTCGGGGAAGGCGGTGACGAAGATGACCGGCACCGTCATCGATTGCAGGATCTTGCCCACCGCGTCGATGCCGGAGCCGCCGGCGCCGAGATTGATGTCGGCCAGCACCAGGCCCGGCTTCTTGGCGCGCGCGATCGCCACCGCCTCGCGCTCGCTGCTGGCGATGCCGATCACGCTGTGGCCCAGCTCGCGCACGATGCCGGCGATGTCGATGGCGATAACCGATTCGTCCTCGATGACCAGAACCGTCGTCGCCAGCTGCCGGTTGACCTCGCCCCAGGCCGTCTCCAGCAAGGCGGTCGCCTCGGCGAGCTCGATGCGCATGACCGCGGCGGCGGCGTCGATGGGAAAGCCCTCGAGCGCGGTCAGCAGCAGGATCTGCCGCTCGCGCGGCGGCAGGGCTTCGAGCCGGGCGACGATCGACTTGCCCTTGCTGACCCCCGGATGCGGCTGCAACTCGGCGATCGGCAGCCAGATGTCGTGGAACAGCCGGTAAAGCTGCAGGCGGATGTCCTGATCCGCCGCGATCCGTGTGGGCTCCTCGACCAGGACCTCGAGGCACACGCGGATATATTCGTCGCCACGGGCCTGCGACCCGGTTAGGGCGCGCGCATAGCGGCGCAGATACGGCAAGCGAACAGCAATTTCTTGAGCCAGATCGGCCATTGAACTCTCCCCAGGACCCGACAGGTGAAGGAAACGACGTGAACGAAAAAAGAACAGAATTTATTTCGTCGTGCAAGGAACACGGCTTACCGCGCCGGGTTCCCATCTATTGTTGGAATTCTCCCGTCCGGTTTGGCTCGCCGCGAGCCGGACGGGGAGGGCGCGTGGCGGCTATGAGGGCAAGATTGGAACCGCTGCGACATACAGGGGTTATCCTGAAAGGTAGCTTCGGGCTCGACCAGCCTCGGTTGCCCTTCACTTTGCGCCCGGCGATGGGATGTCGCGGCAGAACAGGCGGGCGGCGGCGATTGATGCGGGGTGTCGGTAATGTCCGAACATAAAAACGAGGGTGCCGCGCCGGGGCGCGGCAAAGGCACAACGGAAAAAGAGATGACTTTGCAGCGATCGCAGCAGGCGTCAAAGGATGCAAGGGGGGATGCAAGCAACGGCGGCCTGCCAAAATTTCAATCGCCGGCACAACTGGACTCGTGGTTCGACGCCCAGCTCATGCAGGTCTATTCGGAAGTGGTCAGCGAGCCGCTGCCGAAGGAGTTTATCGACCTGTTGCAGAAGCTCAAGGACAAAAGCCCCCGATAGTCAATCGGGCGCGCAATCCACCAAACGGACAGGGTAGCGATCGGATGCAGCAGACCAGGAACGCGAGCGACACGCCCGAATTCCAGAACGCACTCGTCGAGGTGCTGCCGCATCTGCGCGCCTTCGCCCGTTCGCTGACCCGCCGGCGCGAACAGGCGGACGACCTGGTGAACGACGCGGTGGTGCGGGCGCTCTCCGCCGCCGCGCAGTTCCAGCCGGGGACCAACTTCAAGGCCTGGATGTTCACCATTCTGCGCAACCTCTATTACAACGAGGGGCGCAAGAACCGCAGCACCGTGTCGCTCGACGAGGCGGAGGCGCTGATGCCATCGGTGATGCCCGCGCAGCAATCGGCACTGGAGTTCTGCGATTTCCGCCGCGCCTTCTGGCAGCTGGGCGACGACCATCGCGAGGTGCTGATCCTGGTCGGCG
>JAEUKU010000005.1 GCA_016794075.1 Rhodospirillaceae bacterium | reverse complement strand
CTCCGCGGCCTTCCCCCGCAAGGGGGGAAGGGTGTGAAACGAATGTTCGCGCTGTCATCGGCGGCTGCGGCACTGCAGCATGGGGCAAGCCTTTGCAAGGCGGGCCAATTCATGCAAGCCTGATGTTTCGCGCGGCTGACCATCGAGGCCGCTAGATCCTGGGGAGCTCGTTTCTTTTCCATGTCCGCCAACACGCCGCGCATCACCGAAGAGGAAGCGCTTCTATTCCACTCGCAAGGCCGTCCCGGCAAGGTGGAAATCGTCGCCACCAAGCCGCTGACCACGCAACGGGATCTGTCGCTCGCCTATTCCCCCGGTGTCGCCTATCCCTGCCTCGCCATCGAGAAGGACCCCGACACCGCCTATGACTATACCGCGAAGGGCAACCTCGTGGCGGTGATTTCCAACGGCACGGCGGTGCTCGGCCTCGGCGACCTCGGCGCTCTGGCCTCCAAACCGGTGATGGAGGGGAAGGCCGTTCTGTTCAAGCGCTTCGCCGACATCGATTCGATCGACCTCGAGGTCGATACCCGCGACGTCGCTGAGTTCGTCAATTCGGTGCGATTCCTCGGCCCCTCCTTCGGCGGCATCAATTTGGAGGACATCAAGGCGCCGGAATGCTTCATCATCGAGCAGCAATTGCGCGAAATGATGGACATCCCGGTCTTCCACGACGACCAGCACGGCACCGCGATCATTTCCACCGCCGGCCTGATCAACGCGCTGCACCTCACCGGGCGCAACATCAAGGACGTGAAGCTGGTGGTGAACGGCGCCGGTGCCGCCTCGATCGCCTGCGTCGAGCTGGTCAAGGCGATGGGCCTGCCGCCCGCCAACGCGATTCTGTGCGACACCAAGGGCGTCATCTACAAGGGCCGCACCGAGGGCATGAACCAGTGGAAATCCGCCCATGCGGTGGAGACCAAGGCGCGCTCCCTGGCCGAGGCGATGGAAGGCGCCGACGTCTTCTTCGGCCTGTCGGTGAAGGGCGCCGTCACCCAGGCGATGGTGAAGTCGATGGCGGCGAAGCCGATCATCTTCGCCATGGCCAACCCCGACCCCGAGATCACGCCGGAGGAGGTGAAGGCGGTGCGCTCCGACGCCATCGTGGCGACCGGGCGCAGCGACTACGCCAACCAGGTCAACAACGTGCTCGGCTTCCCCTATATCTTCCGCGGTGCGCTCGACGTGCGCGCCCGCACCATCAACGACCAGATGAAGATCGCCGCCGCTGAGGCGCTGGCCGCGCTCGCCCGCCAGGATGTCCCGGACGAGGTCGACGCCGCCTATTCCGGCCGGCGCCTGCGCTTCGGGCCGGAATACATCATCCCGGTGCCGTTCGATCCGCGGCTCATCTCCTGCGTGCCTTCCGCCGTCGCCAAGGCGGCGATGGATAGCGGCGTGGCGCGCCGGCCGATCATCGACATGGATGAGTACAGGGCCTCGCTCGCCGCGCGGCTAGACCCGGCGGCGGGCTCGCTGCACCTGATCTTCGAGCGGCTGCACCACTCACCGCGCCGCGTCGTCTTCGCCGAGGGCGAAGAGGAGAAGGTGATCCGCGCGGCCATCGCCTATCGCCAGGCCGGCTACGGCACGCCGGTGCTGATCGGCCGCACCGAGCGCATCCAGGAGACGATCAAGCAATCGGGCCTCGGCGAGGCCGCCGGGCTGGAAATCGTCAACGCCGCCAATTCGCAGCACACCGAGCTCTATCGCGAGGCGCTCTACAAGCGGCTGCAGCGCCAGGGCATGATGCAGCGTGACGTGCAGCGCCTGGTGAACCAGGACCGCAACGTGTTCGGCGCCTGCATGGTGGCGGCCGGCCATGCCGACGCCATGGTGACCGGCGTCACCCGCAGCTTCGCCGTCTGCCTCGAGGACGTGCTGAAGGTGATCGACCAGCGCAAGGGCCAGACCCTGATGGCGCTGTCGATCGTGGTAGCGCGCGGCCGCACGGTGCTGATCGCCGACACCTCGGTGCATGAGCTGCCGACGCCGGACCAGCTCGCCGATTTCGCCGTGCAATCGGCCTCGATCGCGCGCCAGCTGGGGCATGAGCCGCGTGTGGCGCTGCTCTCCTTCTCCAATTTCGGCAACCCGCCGCGCGAGAAGGCCGAGCGCATCCGCGAGGCGGTGACGGTGCTCGACAACCGCCACGTCGATTTCGAGTATGATGGCGAGATGCAGGCCAACGTGGCGCTGGATTACGCGCTGATGAAGCAGATCTTCCCGTTCTGCCGCCTGTCGGGCCCCGCCAACATCCTGATCATGCCGGCGCTGCACTCGGCCAATATCTCGGCCAAGCTGATGCAGCAATTGGGCGAGACGGTGATCGGCCCGGTCCTGGTCGGCCTCTCCAAGCCGGTGCAGATCGTGCAGACCGGCGCCACGGTGAACGAGATCATGACCGCCGCCGCCTTCGCCGCTCTGGCGACGATGGTTCATGCGCGCTAGAAGCGCGCTGGGGTTCATGGGCGCTAGAAGCGCGCGGCGGTAAATGCGCGCTGACACGCGCGGGGTGCATGCGCGCTAAGCGCGCGAGGTAGCGGCACAGCGCCAATCAAGCGCCCGCGCCGGTCGATCCCTGCCTTGAGCGCCGGGGCGTTGCCCGCTGTTGCGGGAACAGAGCCGCCGCGGCGGCGCCGACCGCGCCCCCGGCGGCGGCGAGCAGCCAGTCGTCGACATGGAGCGGCGTCAGGTGCAGCAGTCTCGCCGCCGGCGCGAATTCCACCAGCAGCACGGCGGAAGCGACGGTCGCGGCGATGGCGAGCAGGGCGGCGCGCGTGCGGCAGCGGCTGAGCCCGGCGACCACCGCGGCCATGGCGCAGGCGAAGGAGACCAGCGCCATGGACCGCGCATGTTCGACCGCCTGCGTCGGTCCCAGGCCGCGCCAATAGCCCAGCAGCAGGATGGCCGTGACGAGACCGGCGACGAGGAGGATGAGGCCCCATTCGCGGCGGTCGAAGAAGCGCAGTCGTTCCTTGCGCCGAACCGGGTCGAGCCTGCCGCGGTCGGGCAGTTCCTGGAACACCAGCAGCACGGTCGGATGGATGATGAGCTCCAGCCAGACGACGTGCATCGGCAAATAGAGCAGCGGAAAGCCGAGGAAGGGGATGAGCGCGGCCGTCAGCACCAGCGGCAGATGCACCATGAGCAGATAGGCGAAGCTCAGTTTCAGGTTGCGGAACAATTGCTGGCCCTCGCCGATGGCGCGGACGATGGTGCGGAAATTGTCGTCCAGCAGGACGATGGCGGCGACCTCGCGCGCGGTGCGGGTGCCGCGTTCGCCCATGGCGATGCCGATATCGGCACCCCGCAGGGCCGGGGCGTCGTTCACGCCGTCGCCGGTGACGGCGACGATCTCGCCCCCCCGCTGCAGCGCCTGCACCAGGGCCAGCTTCTGCGCCGGGACCGCGCGCGCCACCACGTCGATATCGGCGAGGGTGTCGCCGGGGTCGCGTGCCAGGCGCTCGGCGAGCTGCGCGCCATCGATGACCTCCGGCGCCGCCTTGCGTGTCGCATCGGCGCCGATGCCGATCTCCGCGGCGATCGTGCGCGCGGTGGCCGGGTGGTCGCCCGTCACCATGATGATGCGGATGCCGGCGGCCATCGCCCCGGCCACGGCGTCGACGACGCCCTCCCGCACCGGATCCTCGAAGGCGAGCATGCCCGCGAGGGCGAACCCCGATTGCGGCTCGGCGCCGGAGAAGCCGGTCAGGCTGCGCCGGGCGCTGGCGATGATCTTGTGCCCGCCCGCCGCCAGTTCCGCCGTCCTGGCGAGCCAGGACGCGCGCTGCTCCGGCTCCAGATCGCATTGGGCCAGCACGGTTTCGGGCGCACCCTTCAGCACCGCCAGAAGCCGCCCGTCGCCGTCGCGCAGCACGGCGGTCTCGCGCCGCCGGTCCTCGGTGAACGGAAAGGCGGCAACAAGCGCGCCGGCGATCGGCTTCGCTGCCGCCAGCAGCGCCTGGTCGAGCGGATCGCCGCTGTCGGGCCGCGCGGCGGAGGCGGCCAGCGCCGTGCATGCCTCGGCGGTGCTGCCAGCGGCGGGCTGCACATGCGACAAGTGCAGCCGGCCCTCGGTCAGGGTGCCGGTCTTGTCGCTGCAGATGCAGGTGATGCGGCCGATATTCTCGACCACCACCGCGCGCCGCACCAACGCCTGCCGATGGGCCAGGCGGTAGACCCCGACGCCGAGGAAGAACGTGAAGACGATGGGGAATTCCTCGGGCAATGCGGCGACCGCCAGGGTCACGGCGCTGAGGAAGGCGTCGAGCAGGCCGTAGCCCTGCAGGTAACGGGTAACGGCGAGCACGATGCAGAGCAGCACCGCCGCCGCCAACAGCCAGGATACGAGCGATCCGATGGCGTGCTGCAGCGGCGTACGCTCCTGTCGCCCCTGCCGCGCCGAGCGGACGATCTGGCCGTACAGCGTCTCCGCCCCGACACGCGCGACGCGCAGCCGCCCCTGTCCGGCCAGCAGCCTGGTTCCAGCCGCGCCCCAATGCCGCTCCTCGACAACGACGGCGCCCGCCGATGGCATCGCGCCGGCGAAGGCGTGTTTGCGCACCGGGAAGGACTCGCCGGTCAGCGCCGATTCATCCACCTGCATGTTCTCGCCGGCGACGATGAGGCCATCCGCGGGCAGGGCGTCGCCGGATTCCAGCAGGACGAGATCGCCGACCACCAGCTCGGCCGCGGCGATGCTGCACGGGGCCCCGTCGCGGATCACCTGGGCCCTGGCGGCGAGCCGGCCGGCAAGGCCCTCGATCGACGCCAGGGTGCGCCGATGCAGATAGGCGTCCATCCCGATGATCGGCAGCAGCGCCGCGCCAAGTACCGCGGCTTCCACCCAGTCCCCGAGCCATGCGAACAGCAGGGCCGTCAGCACCAGGAACCAGATCATCGGGTCGCGCAGGGTGTCGCGCGCGATGTCGCGCCAGCCCGCCTCGCTCCGCTCCAGGATGTCGTTGCGGCCGTGCAGCTGGCGCCGCGCCGCGGCTTCGGCGGCGGTCAGGCCGCGCCCTGGATCGGCGAGACCGGACAGGCGGCCGGCATCGAAGGACTGGCGCATTTCCGGGGTCCGTCGCGGTTGCGATCTGGTCGTCGAGCCATCTGAGCCGAGCGAGCGGGCCGGCGCAATGATCGCGCGATCCACCGGACTTTGCGCGCCTAGGCTTCCCAGCTTGATTTTTGGTAAGCTATCTCTTACCGTAAGTGATGACTAACGCCAGATTCGCCCTCGACGCCCTGGCGGACCCGACGCGGCGTCGGATCCTGGAAAAACTGCGCCATGGGCCGCGGCGGGTCGGCGAGATCGCGGCCGGGCTGCCGGTCAGCCGGCCGGCGGTGTCGCAGCACCTGAAGCTGCTGAAGGAGTGCGGCCTGGTGGTGCAGATGCCGGCCGGCACACGGCACGTCTACGCCATCGCGCCGCAGGGCCTGGGCGAGCTGCGCGCCTATCTCGACGGATTGTGGGAGGACGCGCTGGCGGCCTTCGCCGCGCATGTGGCGCAGGAGAAATCCGATGACTGAACCTATCGCCGCATTCCATGTGCCGCCGGTGGAGAAATCGGTGCTGTTGCCCTGCGCGCCGGCCCGCGCGTTCGAAGCCTTCACCGCGGAGATCGCGCAATGGTGGCCGCTCGCCACGCATTCGATCGGCCAGGAAAAGGCGCGCGGCGTCCAAATCGAGCCGCGCGTCGGTGGTCGCGTCTATGAGACCGCCGCCGACGGCGCGGAGCATGAGTGGGGCCGCGTGCTCGAATGGTCGCCGCCCCATCGATTGACCATGACCTGGCACCCCGGGCGCATGGCGGAGACACATCAGCTGCTGGAACTCACCTTTACCGCGGAGGGTGCCGGCACGCGGCTCAGCCTGGTGCATCGCGGCTGGGAGCGCCTCGGCGCCAAGGCCCAGGCGACGCGCGACAACTACCAGAGCGGCTGGACGCAGATCCTCTCGCAGCATTTGGCGCGTTACCTGGCGTCGCCGGGCTGAGCACGGGCCGGCACCCTTGCCAGGCTGCGGCGTATCGAATACCGTATACAAGATCACGGAAGCGCTCAGCGGGGAGCCAGCCCAGGTGAAGCATCTGCCGATCGAGCCGTCGCTGACCGACCGCGTCTACACCGCGATCCTGGACGCGATCTGCGATGGCGAACTCGCCTCCGGCCAGCGCGTGACCCAGGACGAGCTGGCCCTGCGGCTGGACGTCTCGCGCCAGCCGGTGATCCAGGCGCTGCTGCTACTGAAGCTGCAGGGCTTCGTGCGCGATTCCGGCCGCCGCGGCATCGTCGTGGCACCCCTTGAGCCCGACTCCATCGCTCATCTCTATGAGGTGCGGAGCGCGCTTGACGGCGCGGCGGCGCGCGGAGCGGCCTTGCGCGGCAGGACCGAGGCCAGAATGTGGGGCGCGCAGCTGATCGCCGAGGGCCGCGCGGCGGTGGCCTCCGGCTCGCTCAAGCGCCTGATCGAAACCGATATGCGGTTTCACCAGTTCCTCTACCGGTTGTCCGGCAACCCGGTGATCGGTGAGACCGCCGCGCCGCATTGGCACCACATCCGCCGGGTGATGGGCAGCTACCTGCTGCGCTACCGGGCGCGCGACAGCATCTGGGACGAGCACCAGGCAATCCTCGACGCCCTCATCAAGGGCGACGCCCAGGCGGCCGAGACGGCGGCGCGCCATCACGCCGACCAGGCGCTGGCCAACCTGCTGCCGCTGCTCGCCGGCGCCGCGCGCGGGGAGCATGCGGACAAGACGACGAAGAGGAGGAAGCGCACATGAAGTTGACGCAAGAGCAGATCGCGACATTCCAGGAAGAGGGCTACCTGTTCCTGCCCAACGTCTTCACGGCGGAGGAGATGGCGCTGCTGGCCGGCGAGATGCCGGGCATGTTCGCCCAGGAACGGCCGGAGGTGATCCGCGAAAAGGATTCGAAGTCGCCGCGTTCGGCCTTCTATGTGCAGACCTGGAACCCGGTCTACGAGATGGTGGCACGGCATCCGCGCCTGGTGGAGCCGGGCATGCAATTGCTCGGCTCCGACAAGCTCTACATGCATCAGTTCAAGATCAACGCCAAGGCGGCCTTCGACGGCGCCGTGTGGCAATGGCACCAGGATTACGCCACCTGGTTCAACGACGACGACATGCCGGCGCCCAACGCCATGAACATCGCCTTGTTCCTGGCCGAGGCCAATGAGTTCAACGGCCCGCTCATGTTCATTCCGAAGAGCCATCGCCTGGGCCGGCTGGAGGCGAAGCACGACGTCACCACGACCTCCTATCCGCTCTGGACCATGGACAACGAGACCATTGCGCGCCTGGTGAACGAAGGCGGCATCGTAGCGCCGAAGGGGCCGCCGGGCTCCATCCTGCTGTTCCACGGCAACCTGGTGCACGCATCGGGCTGCAATCTGACGCCGTGGTCGCGCTGGATCCTCTACCTGTCACTCAACCGCTGCGACAACGCCATCCGGCGCTTCAAGCGGCCGGCCTGGATCGCCAATCGCGACTTCACGCCGATCGACATGCTGCCCGACGACTGCCTGGTGGAATACGCCCGCAAACGGCGCAGCGCGGCGTAAGGAGGCGATCGATGAACCTGCATAAGCTGCTGCTGGCGCGCGCTTCCGCCGGCAAGCCCCTGCGCGTCGGGCTGATCGGCGCCGGCAAATTCGGCTCCATGTTCCTCGCCCAGGCGCGGCGCACGCCCGGGCTGCATCTGCTGGGCGTCGCCGATCTCGACCCGGCGCGCGGACGCGCCGCACTCATGCAGGTGGGCTGGCCGGCCGAGCAGATCGCGGCGCGGAGCCCGGGCGATGCGGCGCAGCACGGCGACACCTGGGTCGGCGATGATGCGGCGACGCTGATCGCGCATCCGGCGCTCGACGTGGTGGTCGACGCGACCGGCCATCCCGCCGCCGGCATCCGCCACGCGCTGGCCGCCTTCGCCAACGGCAAGCATATCGTCATGGTGAACGTGGAGGCCGACGCGCTGGCTGGGCCGCTCCTGGCGGAGAAGGCGCGGGCGGCGGGCGTGGTCTACAGCCTCGCCTATGGTGACCAGCCGGCGCTGATCGCCGAGCAGGTCGATTGGGCGCGCGCCTGCGGCTTCGACGTGGTCGCGGCGGGCAAGGGCACCAAATACCTGCCCGCCTATCACGCCTCGACGCCGGAGACGGTGTGGCAGCATTACGGCTTGACCGCCGAGCAGGCGAAGCAGGGCGGCATGAATCCGCAGATGTTCAACTCCTTCCTCGACGGCACCAAATCGGCGATCGAGATGGCGGCGGTGGCCAACGCCACCGGCCTCACGCCGGCGGCGGACGGCTTGCACTTCCCGCCCTGCGGCGTCGACGATCTGCCGCGCGTGCTGCGGCCTAGAGAAGAAGGCGGGCAGCTCGATCACAAGGGGCAGGTGGAGGTGATCTCCTCGCTGGAGCGCGACGGGCGGCCGGTGTTCCGCGACCTGCGCTGGGGCGTCTATGTGGTGTTCGAGGCGCCGAGCGATTATGTGCAGCGCTGCTTCGCCGAATACGGCCTGGTGACGGATCCGAGCGGCCGCTACAGCGCGCTCTACAAGCCCTACCACCTGATCGGGCTCGAACTCGGCATCTCGGTGGCGAGCGCCGGGCTGCGGCGCGAAGCGACCGGTGCGCCGACGGGGTTCCGTGGCGACGTGGTGGCGACGGCGAAGCGCGATCTCAAGAACGGCGAGATGCTGGACGGCGAAGGCGGCTTCACCGTCTGGGGCAGGCTGCTGCCGGCGACGGAGAGCTTGCGCATCGGCGGCCTGCCCATCGGGCTCGCGCATCGCGTCAAGCTGCGCCGCCCGGTGCCGGCGGGGCAGTGCCTCACCTGGAACGACGTCGCCGTCGACGAAGCTGACCCGGCGTTCCAGTTCCGGCGCGAGATGGAGCGGCGTTTCGGCGGCGCGCGCGCAGCGGCGCAGTAGCAGTCGGAAGTCAGAAGTCAGAAGTCAGAAGTCAGATGACAATATAGCAGCATCGCGATTCTGACTTCCGGCTTCCGGCTTCCGCCCTACATGCCCTCGACCTTGATCTCGCGGATCCAGTAGCTGCCGCCCTGGTTGATGTTGAGCCAGCCGTCGAGATTACCGGCGATCTTGGTGTCGGTGGCGATGATCAGCTGCTGGCCGTCGAGATAGACGCGCATCTTGCCGGTCGACTCGCGCTGCCATTTCAGCTCATGCACCTTGCCGTCCTCCAGGTTGACCGGATCGTTGTAGGTGCCGATCTGGGTCACCTGGTTGCCGACCACGCGCTGCAGGACGAAGCCGACCTCGTTGCCCGGCTGGTAGACCAGGCGATAGGCGCTGGCGGCGTTGGCGCCCTGATAGGGGCCGATGTTGAGCGGGCCGTTGGTGTTGCCGGAGACGAACTTCATGCTCATCCTGAAGACGTTCGACATCGGCACCGCGCTGTAGATCGACGCATAGGTCGATTGCGGCTCCGCCTGCTGCTGCTGGCCGAGGATGGCGTTCAGCACATCGTTGCCGGTGATCTTCTTGCTCGGCGCCTGGCCGATGGTGCTCGAAAGGCCCGTGTTGGCGCCCTTGGTGTCGACCTTCCAGGTGCCGGCGCTCACCTTCCACACCGGATTGGCGGTGTAGTTGCCGTCCTTGAAGTCGTCATAGAGGAAGACAACGCCGGGCCCGCCGAGCGCGGCGGGTGCCGCCTGATACTGCGCCGCCAGCTTTTTCAGGTCGGCGAGGAAATTGGGGTCGGCGGCGTTGGCATCCTCCGCCTTCTTGATCAGGGCGTTGAGATCGGTCACCAGCTTTTGCAGCTTCTGGTCGGCGGTCTGGCCCTGCGCCTGGGTGCTGCCGCCCCAGGGCTGATAGGTGCTCTCCTGCGCCGTGGCCGGCGGCCAGGGCGCAACGGTCAAGCCGGTCGCCAGACCCAAGGCGACGAGAGCGGCTACT
>JAEUKU010000242.1 GCA_016794075.1 Rhodospirillaceae bacterium | reverse complement strand
GAAGTGGGAGCTGGATTTCGCCGAGATCGGCCGCCTCACCGATACCGGCCATCTGGTGCTGAAGAAGAACGGCCGGGTCGAAGCCGACATGCCGGTAGCACCCCTGGTCGAGAAGTCGCCGGTCTATGAGCGCCCCTGGGTCCCGACCAAGCCGCAGGCGGAGCTTGCCGCAAATTCCGTTCCGGCGCCCAAAGACCTGCTGGCGGCGTTGAAGCAGCTGGTCGGCTCGCCCGATCTCTCCTCGCGCCGCTGGGTGTGGGAGCAATACGATCATCTGGTCATGGGCCACACCGCGCAGCGCCCGGGCGGCGATGCGGCCGTCGTGCGGCTGCCCGATATGAACGGCAAGGCCCTCGCCATCACCTCCGACTGCACGCCGCGCTATTGCTATGCCGACCCGAAAAGGGGCGGCGCGCAGGCGGTGGCGGAGACTTGGCGCAATCTCACAGCCGTCGGCGCCAAGCCGCTGGCTATTACAGATAATATGAACTTCGGCAATCCGCAGCGCCCGGAGATCATGGGCCAGTTCGTCGGCTGCATCGAGGGCATGGCCGAGGCCTGCAAGGCGCTCGACTACCCGGTCATCTCCGGCAACGTCTCGCTCTACAACGAAACCAATGGCAAGGGCATCCTGCCCACGCCGGTCATCGGCGGCGTCGGCGTGCTGGCCGATGCGGCGAAATCGGTGCCGGTCGCCTTTCGTCAGGCGGGCGAGGTCATCCTGCTGGTGGGCGAGACCAAGGGCCATCTCGGCCAGTCGATTTACGTACGCGAATTGCATGGCAAGGAAGAGGGCGCTCCGCCGCCGGTCGACCTTTCAGCAGAGAAGCGCAACGGCGATTTCGTCCGCGCGCAGATCGGCGCCGGGATGGTGACCGCCTGTCACGATTGCGCCGATGGCGGCCTGCTGGTCGCGGTCGCCGAGATGGCGATGGCGGGCAACCTGGGTGCGTCCCTTTCCAATCCGGGCAATTCGATCCCGGCGCATGCCTTCTGGTTCGGCGAGGACCAGGCGCGCTACGTGCTGGCTCTGCCAGCAGGCAACGCCGACAAGGTGCTGAGCGCCGCCAAGTCCGCCGGCGTGCCGGCGCTGAAGCTGGGCGAGACCGGTGGCGCGGGCTTGAGCGTCGCCGGCGCCGGAACCATATCGGTGGCCGATCTCAAGTCGGCGCATGAAGCGTTTTTCCCCAATCTGATGAAGGCGGGCTGAATCATGGCGATGGAAGCAAGCGAGATCGCGCAGCTGATCAAGGAAGCCCTGCCCGACGCCCAGGTGACGATCGAGGATCTGCGCGGCGACGGCGATCATTATGCGGCCCAGGTGATCTCCTCGGCCTTCGTCGGCAAGAGCCGCGTGCAGCAGCACCAGATGGTCTACGCCGCCTTGCGCGGCCGCATGGGCGACCAGCTCCACGCCCTGGCCCTGCAGACCTCGGCGCCGAAGTAAGGCACAACCGAGCTCGCACGATCGCGATGACCTGCTCGCTCTGCTCCTTCCCCCCTTGCGGGGGAAGGGTGGGAAGGGGGGTGTTGCAGCGCCGGGTATTTCCGCCAGGAGCTTTCGGTGAGTATCGCCTCCGGCGATGCGCGCCTGTGGGTGCGCGACCCCCCATCCGGCCCCGGGCTCTATTGACCCGGGGGTCACTGCGCTCGCCAAGTCTCGGCTGCCTTCCCCCGCAAGGGGGGAAGGGAGAATTTTGAAGGGAAAGCAAAACGACCAATCCGCCGGCCTCGCCGCCGCCGCGGGCGCTTACCTGCTGTGGGGCGGGTTGCCGCTGTATCTGAAGGCGCTGGATTTCGTGCCGGCGCCGCAGATCATGATGCACCGGCTCGTCTGGTCCTTCGTCATCCTGCTCCCCGCACTGCTGCTGCCCTCCATCCGCAGGGAACTCGGCACGCTGCTGCGCCAGCGGCGGCGCGCGATCATGGCGGTGGCGACGGCTTTGTGCCTGGCCGTCAACTGGCTGATCTTCATCTGGGCCGTCGTCAACGGTCACGCGCTGGAGGCGGGGCTCGGCTACTTCATCTGCCCGCTGCTGAATGTGGTGCTGGGCGCCATTTTTCTGCGCGAGCGGCTGAAGCCGTTGCAGGTGGCGGCGATCGTGGTGGTGGCGCTGGGCGTCGCGTGGCTCACCTTCGCCTCCGGGCGGCTGCCGTGGATCGCGCTCTCGCTGGCGCTGACCTTCGGGCTCTATGGCCTGGGCAAGAAGACGCTGATGCTGTCGGCGCCCGCCGGGTTGTTCGTCGATACCCTGGTCCTGATGCCGCCGGCGCTGGTCTTCTGGAGCGTCCAGATCGGCCAGGGCGTCGATGCCTTCGCCGCCGGCACGGCGGGGCAGAAGCTGGCAATGATGGCGGCGGGGCCGCTCACCTCGGTGCCGCTGCTGCTCTATGCGATGGCGGCGAACCGGCTCAAGCTCGCGACGCTCGGCCTGATGCAATACCTTAACCCCACCTGCCAAGTGGTCTTGGCGGTCTTCGTCTTCGGCGAGCCGTTCACTTCGGCCCATGCGGTGTCGTTCGGGGCCATCTGGCTGGGGTTGTTGCTGTATTTCCTGCCGGAACCGGCGATCCTGCGGCGCCGGCGCGGACGGAGCGACATCCCTGGCAATTGACAGCCCCGGCGATTGCCGCCATATGCGGTAGAGAGATATTCCGCCCGCGCGACGGCCGGGCCCGAGGAGAAGCAGACATGAGCGACAACCCGGTCTTCGACCGCATCCGCGACGACATCACCAGCAACGACGTCGTGCTCTACATGAAGGGCACGCCGGTCTTCCCGCAATGCGGCTTCTCCGCCGCGGTGGTCCAGGTGCTGAGCCACATGGGCGTGAAGTTCAAGGGCATCGACGTGCTGGCCGATCCGGGCCTGCGCCAGGGCATCAAGGATTTCGCCTCCTGGCCGACCGTGCCGCAGCTCTATGTGAAGGGCGAGTTCGTCGGCGGCTGCGACATCGTGCGCGAGATGTTCCAGTCGGGCGAACTGCAGGAACTGTTGAAGACCAAAGGCGTTGCCAGCACCCAGGCGGCCTAGGCTTCCTCGCTGGCATGAATTGCCAAGAGCCGGCCCCGAGGCCGGCTCTTTCCGCTCGGGCGTTCGGCAATGCTTGCCGGCCCGCAATCAACCAACCGGAGTTACATGAAGACCTTCAAAGGACGTGATTTCGACGAGCGGCTGAACTCTGCCGCCGAAGCCCGCAAGGCGATGCAGCAGCGGGCCCTGGCCCGCGCCAATGCCGAGGATCCGGCCCAGCGTGCCGCGCGCGAAGCGGCCGCCGCAGCACGCGACGCCCGCCAGGTCGAGAAGGCGGCGGCAAAGCGTGCAGCCCAGGAGCGTGCGGCCGCCGAAGCGGCGGAGCAGGCCGAGCAGGCGCGCCTCGAAGCCGCCCGCAAGGCCGAACAGGACGCCGCGGATGCCGTCGCACTGGCCGCCAAGCAGAAGGCCGCGCGCGACGCCCGCTATGCCGCGCGCAAGGCGCGGAAGTAGCCGGCGCGCTTCGCCCCATGGAGCCCGCGATCGGCGCCGCGGAGCAGGGATCGCCATGCCGGAGCTGCGGCGCCTGCTGTGCCTATGCGCCCGATTGGCCGCGCTTCAGCCTCGAGGACGATGCAGCGATCGCGCGCATTCCCGAAGCGCTGGTCGCGGCGAACGGCTCCGGCATGCGCTGGGCCGGCGACCGTTGCGCCGCCCTCACCGGCGAGATCGGCAAATCGACCGCCTGCGCGATCTATGACGTCCGCCCCGACGTCTGCCGCGCCTGCCAGCCGGGCGACGAGGAGTGCAACATGGCGCGCCGGCGCCATGGGCTGCCTGAGATCGCCGCGTAAGCCGGCTCTCGGCTAGCTTCGACCGCCGCTGCCGCCCGATTTCTCGCCGGCGGTGCTGCCGCCAGTGCCGCGCCGCCGCCGTGGCGTGCTGCCGCCGCCTTGCGCGCAGCCGGCGAGCGCGGCGACCGGAGCCGCCAGCGCGCCGCCAACAAGCAATCGCAGCAGGCGCCGTCGTTGAGTTGCTGGCTTGTCCATTCTCACCTCTCCACTCCGAAGCAGCCTTCCGGATGTGGGACGCGGAGCGGATTTCGCAACCCGCCCGGGTGCGGAAGCTCCGCGCGGTGTGTCCCGGCTACATCCCCCAGCCGTAGCTGGCGAGGCTCAGGCTGCCGTGGGTGTAGCTGCCGTGCAGCTTCTCGGCGCTGCGGTCGGCGAGGCCGGCGCCGAGCGCGACGTAAAGCGGCATCAGGTGATCCTCGGTCGGGTGCGCCATTTGCGCGGAATCGATCTGGGCGCGGTAGGAGACCAGCGCGTCGACATTGCCGGCGGCGAGCTGCTGGTCCATCCAGGCCTGGAAATCCTCCGCCCAGCGCGGCGTCCGGCCGCCCTCCCACGACACCTGGCGCAGGTTATGGACCGCGCCGCCCGAGCCGAGGATGAGAATGCCCTCGTCGCGCAG
>JAEUKU010000210.1 GCA_016794075.1 Rhodospirillaceae bacterium | reverse complement strand
CGCCGACCGCAACCCTTCCTGATACGGGGGCATGGTCGGGTCGGATGCGGCAAGTTGGCGGGTTGCGGCGATTGTGCGGCGCAGCGGCGCAAATGATTGCGGGCCGGCGGCCGATGATGATCTTTATCTTGGGTGCCCGCCTCCGCCGGGCGGGACCCGTGGAGGTATGTGCATGAGCTTCGGCAGCGGCGCCGGAGAGGATCCGAAACGTCTGATCGAGCAGGCCTTCGCCATGGGGTCGGAATTCCCCGGCCCGGCGGAGGATCTCCTGCTGTCCTGGATGCTGTCCTTGCCGGCGGAGGCCGATGCGCCGGCGATCGCGGCAGGCTTGGCGGCGCGCTACCAGCCCGCTGCCGAAGGTCTGCCGCCCGGCCATCCGCTGGCCCGGCTCCACCTCCTGCTCCAGCAGACGGCCCAGGCGGGTGGCGAGCGCGCCGCCGGTCGCCGGGGCGGTCGCCGTGGCCGCGGCGAGACCGGCGCCTAGCCCATCAGCCGCTCCAGCGTCGCGACTTCGTCGGCCTCTTCCGCCGGCTTGTCCCAGCGGATGCGGTGGAAGCGCGGGAAGCGCAAGGCGAGGCCGGATTTGTGCCGCGTCGATGGATGGACGCTGTCGAAGGCGAATTCGACGACCAAAGCGGGGCTGAGTACCCGCACCGGGCCGAAGCGCTCCACCGTATTGTTGCGCACGAAGCGGTCGAGCTGCTTCAGCTCCTCGTCGGTGAAGCCGGAATAGGCCTTGCCCACCGGCACCAGTTCGCGCGCACCCTCTTCGGATGGCCGCCAGCAGCCGAAGGTGAAATCGGAATAGAACGAGCTGCGCTTGCCATGGCCGCGCTGGGCATACATCAGCACCGCGTCGATGGTGAGCGCGTCGCGCTTCCACTTGAACCAGTGGCCTTTCACCCGGCCGGCGAGATAGGGGCTCTCCCAGCGCTTCAGCATCAACCCCTCGATGCCGGCGCTGCGGGCGTCGGCCCTGAGCCGCGCCAGTGCCGGCCAATCGGCGAAGGCGATGAGCGGCGAGAGGTCGAGACGCGGCCGCGGCTGCTCCGCGAACCACGCCTCCAGCCGCGCGCGGCGTTCGCGCAAGGGCAGCGGGCGCAGATCCTCCGCGCCGATCGAGAGCACGTCGTAGAGCCGCACATGCGCCGGATTGGCGAGGATCAGCGCGGCGCCCGGCTTCTTGCGGTTGAGGCGCTGCTGCAGATCGTTGAAAGGCGCCACCTCGATCTCGCCATCCCTCGGGCGCGCCACCAGCAACTCGCCGTCGAGCACGGCGTCGAAATCCAGCGCCTCGACCAAATCGGGAAAGGCCTGGGTGATCTCTTCGCCGGCGCGGGAATAAAGCCGCGCCTGACCGGGGCCCTCACTTCCACCCTCGGCGGCGATCTGCACCCGGATGCCGTCCCATTTCCATTCGGCGCAGAAATCGTGCGGGGCGAGTGCCGCGAAGTCGCCTTCCTCGATCGGGTGCGAGAGCATCAGCGGGCGGAAGCCGAGCACGTTGCGCGCGGCGGGACGCAACGCTGCGCCGGTCACCCAGGCGAAGATCTCGCCATAGGGCGGCGCGTGCTGCGGCCAGATCTCCTCGATCTCCTCCAGCGGCACGGCGCCCAGCTGGCTCAGCGCCGTCTTCGCCAGGCGCGCGGAAACGCCGACGCGCAAGGCGCCGGAGGCGAGCTTCAGCAGCGCCCAGCGCCCGGTGGGATCGAGCCCGTCGAGCCAGCCCGCCATCAGCATCATCGCCTCCGCCTTCGCCGCGAGGCGCAGGCGCTCGATCACCTCGGCGAGGCGGGGCGGCGGATGTTGCGCGGCCGCGTCGGCGGGCCAGATGAGGGCGATGGTCTCGGCCAGATCGCCGACATAGTCGTAGGACCAGCCGAACAATTCCGGGTCGACGCGCCCGGCGACCATCTCGCGCAGCGCCGCCGGCTTCAGGCCGGGCAGATCGATCTCGCCGCACAAAGCCGCGAGCGCATAGCCGCGATCGGGGTCCGGTACGCGGCGCAGGTAATCCGCGATCAGCGCCAGCTTGCCGTTGCGCGCCGGCTGGTAGGAAAGGGCGTCGAGCAGATCGGCGAAGGGCTGCATCAGGCGTCGCCCAATTGTGCGATGCTATATCCATCGCTCGTTAGGCCCCTTCCCCCCTTGCGGGGGAAGGTGGGGAAGGGGGGTGTCGCAGCGCCGGGTTTAGCTACAAAGAACCTTCGCTTCCTATCGCCTCCGGCGATGCGCGCCTGCGTGGCGCGACCCCCCTTCCGGCTGCGCCTAAGCTCGCTCTGCTCGCTAAGGCTCCGCTGCCTTCGCCCGCAGGGGGGGAAGGGTGGTTTTTGAGGGTGGCGGGGATCAGATGCGCGCGCAATCATTCCTCATCCTCGTAGCCCACCAGCGACAGCGCCCGCGCCTTGCGACCGCCTTGCGCGATGGCGTGGATCAGCGCTTCCTCGCGGCCATGGGTCACCCAGATCTCCGGCGCGCCGACGTCCTGCACCGTCTGCAAGAGCTCGTCCCAGTCGCAATGGTCGGAGATGATGAGCGGCAGCTCGGCGCGCGCCTGTTTGGCGCGGGCGCGGATGCGCATCCAGCCCGACGCGACGGCCGGTACCGGGTCGCCCAGCCGCCGGCTCCAGATCTCGCCAATGGCCGAGGGCGGGCAGAGCACGATCTCATTCTTGATCTTCGCCGTGTCGGCCACCGTCGCCGGCAGCAGCACGCCCAGGTCTTGGCCGAGTTGCACGTAGAGATCGCACAAAGCCTGGTGCGCGCCGTGCAGGTAGATCGGCCGGTCGTAGCCCGCGCGACGCAACAGCGCGATGACGCGCTGGCATTTGCCGAGCGAATAGGCGCCGACCAGAACGTTGCGGTCGGGGAACAGATCGCGCGCATGCAGGATCTTGGCGATCTCCTGCCTGTCCGGCGGATGGTGGAACACCGGCAGGCCGAAGGTCGCCTCGGTGATGAAGACGTCGCATTTGACCGGCGTGAAAGGTGGGCAGGTCGGATCGAAGCGCCGCTTGTAATCGCCGGAGATCACCGCGCGGCCGCCGCCATGCTCCAGCACCACCTGGGCGCTGCCGAGGATATGGCCGGCCGGCTCCAGCATGAGGGTGACGTCGCCGAGGCTGAGCCGCTCGCCGTAGCCGAGCGCCTGGGTCTGCCGCGCGAAGCCGTCGCCGTAGCGCACGCCCATGATGGCCAGCGTCTCCGCGGTCGCCGCCACCTTGCCGTGCCCGGCACGGGCGTGGTCGCCATGGCCATGGGTGATCACCGCCCGGTCGACCGGGCGCGAGGGGTCGATGAAGAACCCGCCCGGCTCGCAATAAAGCCCACCGGGCAGAGCTTTCAGCCACGTCTGGGGGTGCAAGGCCATTGATATCCCGCGGATTCAAAATCGTTGTCTTGCCAGGCCTTTAACCTATGATGATCCGGTTTTGTTCCGCAAGCTGCCATGAATGAAAAGCGCGATCTGAGCCTGCTGCCGGCCCGTTTTGCCACCTGGTTCCAGAGCCGGGGCTGGGCGGCGCATGACCATCAGCTGGCGGTGCTGGCGGCGGTCCAGGCCGGGCGTTCGGCGCTGCTGATTGCGCCGACCGGCGGCGGCACGACGCTGGCCGGATTCCTGCCGAGCCTGGTCGAGCTGGCGGAAAGCGATCCCAAGACCAAGCGGACCGGCATCCACACCCTCTACATCTCGCCGCTGAAGGCGCTGACCGTCGATGTGGCGCGCAACCTGGAAACGCCGATTGCGGAAATGGGCTTGCCGATCGAGAGCGAGACGCGAACCGGCGACACGCCGCAGAACCGGCGCCAGCGGCAGCGCAAGCATCCGCCGCATATCCTGCTGACCACGCCGGAGAGCCTGGCCTTGCTGCTCTCCTATGCCGAAGCGCCGGAGTATTTCAGCGAACTCAGGACCGTCATCATCGACGAGTTGCACGCGCTGGCGGATTCCAAGCGCGGGCAGCTGCTCTCGCTCGGCCTCGCGCGGCTGGCAAGGCTGGCGCCGCACTGCCGCTTCCTCGGCTTGAGCGCGACGGTGGCGGACCCGGAGCGCCTGGCTGGGCATCTCAAGTTCGGAGCGCGGCAACTCGACATCATCCGCGGACGCGACGGGGCGCGGCCGGAGATCGGCATCA
>JAEUKU010000101.1 GCA_016794075.1 Rhodospirillaceae bacterium | reverse complement strand
GAGGCCATGCGCCGCGCCCGCTTCGCGCAGGCGCGTGAGCACATGCAGCTGAAACTCCGGCGCGGTGTAAATCTCGTAGCCGAGCTCGCCGGTGAAGCTGACGCGGATGACCAGCGCCTCGGCGAGGCCGACCTTCATCCGGCGCGCCGAGAGGAAGGGGAAAGCCTGATGCGAGATGTCGCCCTTCACCAGTTCCGCCAGCACCGCACGCGCCTTGGGACCGGTGAGCGAGAAACCGGTCCAATCCGTAGTCACGTCGCGCACCGTCACATCGCCGCCACGATAGCGATCGAACCAACGCTGGTAATAGACGATCGCGGTGGGCGAGCCGATCAGCAGATAGCGATCGGCCGCGAGGCGCGTGACGGTCAAATCGCCGAACACCTGGCCCTTAGGCGTCAGCAGCGGCGCCAGGCCAGTCTTGCCGTCCGCGGTGGGCAGCTTGTTGCTGGTGATCTTGTCGAGGAAAGCGGCGGCTCCCGCACCGCTCACCTCGAACTTGGCGTAGCAGGAGCTCTCGAACAGGCCCGCCGCCTTGCGCACCGCCTTCGCCTCTTCGCCGATGCGGTCGAAGGCTTCCGAGCGGCGGAAGGTCGGCGCTTCGCTGGCCACCTTACCCGCCCCGGCGAACCACAAGGGATACTCCCAGCCATAGAGCGCACCGAAGGCGGCACCCGCCTGGGCGAAGGCGCCATAGGCCGGCGTCGTCTTCAGCGGCCGCGCGGCGGGCAATTCCTCGTTCGGGCAGGTGATGGTGAAGCGGCGGCGATAGTTTTCTGTCGTCTTTTCCAGCACGAAATCGGCATCGGCATGCACGCCGTAGCGAGCGATGTCCATGGCGAAGACATCCATGCCCGCCTCGCCCTCGACGATCCACTGCGCGACCGCCAGACCGACGCCGCCGCCCTGACTGAAGCCCGCCATCACGCCGCAGGCGAGGAAGTAGTTCGAAAGCCCGCGCACCGGGCCGATGATCGGGTTGCCGTCGGGCGAGAACACCATGCCGCCGTTGATCACGCGCTTGATGCCGCCATCGACCAGGCAGGGATAGCGCTCCATCGCCACTTCGAGCGCGCTCCAGATGCGGTCGACGTCGTTCGGCAGCAGCTCATGGGCGAAATCCTGCGGCGTGCCCTTGACCGCCCAGTGCAGGCAATCGTGCTCGTAGGTGCCGATCAGCAGGCCCTTCCCTTCCTGGCGCAGGTAGGATTCGCCGTCGAAATCGATCGACATGGGAATCTCTTTGCCGAGCGCCGCCACCGCCGGGATATCGTTGGTGACGATATACTGGTGCTCCATCGGGATGATGGGCAGCTCGACGCCCGCCAGCCTGCCGACTTCGCGCGCCCACAATCCGGCGGCGTTGACCACGTAGTCCGCCTCGATGGTGCCGTCCTTGGTGACCACGAGCCAGCCGCCCTTGGCGGTCTGCTTCAGCTCGATGACGGCATTGCGCAGGTAGATCTCGGCGCCCTTGGCCTTGGCCGCCTTGGCATAGGCGTTGGTGACGCTGGAGGGGTCGACATGGCCGTCATTCGGATCGAACATCGCGCCGATGAATTTCGACGTCTCGATCAGTGGATTGATCTTCTTCACCGCGTCGAGGGAGACGAAATCGAGATCGAGGCCGAGATGCCGCGCGCGGCCGCGCTCCAGCCGGAAATAATCCATGCATTTCTCGTCGGCGGCGAGATAGAGGCAGCCCACCCGATGGATGCCGCAGGCCTGGCCCGATTCCCGCTCCAGCTCGTCATAGAGCTTCACGGTATAAGCCTGCAGCGCCGACATGTTGGTGTCGCCGTTGATCGTGTGCATGCCACCGGCCGCGTGCCAGGTGGAGCCGGAGGTCAGCTCCGAGCGCTCGATCAGCGCCACGTCGGTCCAGCCCAGCTTGGTCAGATGGTAGAGCACGCTGACGCCGACCACGCCGCCGCCGATCACCGCCACGCGCACATGCGATTTCATAGCTGGAAACCCCTGGAAATACCCTTGGATTGGCGGGACTCTGCCAATCCGGCCACCCCCGGGCAACAAGCCAAATGATCGCCCGCGCCGTGAGATTTCCTCATGTGGCGGATTGCTGCGGCGCCGTCTTCCCCGCGAGGTCCGCCGCGCTGCGCCAGCGGTAGCCAGCCAGCGTCACGCGCGAATCGCCTTGCCGCTCCGCCAGGATAGCGGTCAGGCGTCCGCCGATGGCCGCGTAGAAGGCACGCGCCGGGCGGTTCGCCTCCAGCGACCACAGGGCGACCGCGCCCGGTCCCGCCTCCGCCAAGGCCCTGGCCAGAGCATGTATCAATTGCCGCCCGAGGCCGCGGCGCAGATGCGATTGAAGAATGTAGAGCACGGTGATCTTGAAGGTGGGGCCGTACGGCGCCGGCCGGGCGCGATGGGCGCCGGCGAAGCCGACGATGCCCTGCGCCGGGTCGATCGCCACGAAGGTCCAGCGGTGGCCCGGCGGCTCTTTCAGGTACTCCGTCCATTCCCGCATCCGGCGCGCCACCGATTGACGGTCCAGCACCTCCTTCGCCAGCAATCCGGCATAGGCCTCCTGCCAGCCGCGCACATGCACCTTGGCGATTCCTTCGGCGTCATCGACGATGGCGGGCCGCACATAGGGGCTGACCGGCGTCTGCGCGTTCATGGCGTCAGGCCGGCTTCTTTGCCCACAGCCGGCCGGGCCGCAGCTCGCCCTTCTCGAGCACCACGGTCAGCATGCGCCAATCCTCGATGAAATGATCGCGCGACGTCTCGCCGAGTTTCTCCGTCATCAGGCCATAGAGCTCGCCCTTCAGCCGCGCCAGTTCCTGTTTCGCCAGATCGCGGTACCAGGCGTTGATGTCGAGCAGCTTCACCTGCTCGAAGCCGGTCTCATGCAGCATCGCACCGTATTCGGCGAGCGTGACCGGGTGATAAGGGATGCCCTCCAGTTCGATGAAATAGACCATGTCGGCGCTGTAGGGTTCCGGCCCCTTCATCCAGTCGCCGCCGGCCAGCTGCCCGCCCGGCTTCAGCACGCGGAAGACCTCGCGCAGCAAGGCGTGCTTGTCGATCACGTGCAGCCAGGCATCCTTGGTGAAGACCACGTCAAAGGCGGCATCGCCGAAGGGCAGCGGCGCCTCCGGCTGGACGACCTGCAGGTCGATGCGGTCGGCGAGCCCCGCCGCGGCAATGCGCTTGCGCCCCAGCCCGACCAGCGGCCCGGCCACGTCCACCGCGACGACATGCTTGGCGCCCAGCTCGACCAGCACCTGATCCAGCCCACCCAGGCCGCAGCCGATGTCGAGCACCCGCTTACCCGCCAAGTCGATGCCCGCCATGATCTCGCGCACCGCTTGCGGACCGCCGGGCGAGAGATAGCCCTCGCCCCAGATGATCTGCAGCATGTCGAGCATGGTGGTGTCGTAATCGTGCGGAATATCGTCGGCCATCGGCTGCCCTCCTCGGGCAGCATCAGACAACAGCCGGGCGGCGTTTGGCCAGTGGCTTTACAGCGCGGGCAGTCCCAATCCGCCCGCCATCTGGTTGAGCTCCGCGCGTAAGGCGGCGGGGATGGGAATCCCATGCGCATCCCGCTCGGCCTTGTGGCGCCATTGCGGCCCGCCCGCGGCGTCCACCACGCGGCCATCGCCCGACAGCGCCTGGGCGGCGCGGATATAGGCGGCGACGCGTTCGGCCGCCTGCGCCGGATCGCCGAACAAGCCGGGATCGATGGCGATGACGATATGGCCGAGCTCGGTATCGCCCAAGGCCGCGCCGTCCTGCTCGAAGTCCAGGCGCATGCCGGTCAAGGCGGCGCTCATGATGGAGATCATGCCGGCAAGTCCGGCGCCCTTGTAGCCGTAGCGCGGCCCGCCGACGGGTGCCAGGAGCTGTGCCGTTTCCGGATTGGTCGTGTAATCGCCGTGCCGGTCGACCGCCACGTCGGGTGGCAGGTCGTGCTTCAAGGTGCGGGCGAGCAGCAGGCGATTCCACGGAATTGCGCTGGTCGCCATGTCGAGCAGGAACGGATCGCTGCCGGCAGCTGCGGGCGCCGCATAGGCAATCGGGTTGGTGCCGTGCAGCGCCCTGGCGCCGTCGAAGGGCGCCACGAAGGCGCCGGAATTGCAGACGACGAGGCAATGGAAACCCGCTTCCGCGCCAGCCAGGGCATAGGCACCCGCCGCCCCGAAATGCGTGGAATGCAGCACGGCTGCGAGGCCGATGCCGGCCTCCTTCGCAAGCGCGCAAGCGGCCTGGACCGCGCGATAGGTCGGCGCATGGCCCAGCCCGCCATCGGCATCGACCTGCGCCGCGGCCGCGCGGAGCTTCGATACGGTGATGTTTGGCGTGCCTTTGACCAGCCCGGTCTTCAGGCAATCGACATAGAAGGGCAACAGCCGGACGCCATGGCTGTCGACGCCATGCCGGCTGGCATGCAGCATCGCCCGGGCGCAGCCCTGGGCGGAGACGGTGTCAGCACCGGCGGCGCGCAGGGCGCGCTCGGCGAAGGCTGCAAGATCTGCAGCTGATATGCGAATGGAACCCATTAGACCCCATCGTCATTGCCGGGCTTGACCCGGCAATCCAAGTTAGCGTTCCGCGTGGCTCAAGGAAACTTGGATTACCGGGTCTCGCCGCTGACGCGGCGGCCCGGTAATGACGAATAGGAGATAGGCTTAGACCTAGGCCTTCACCCGCGCCATCTTCGGGTCGTAGAGCGGCTCCAGGCTCACCTTGGCCGGGTAGCGCTGGCAGGCGATCTCCAGCTCGTAGCTGCCGGAGAGAACGTCCTCGGGCGACACGCCGTTCTCCTTGTCGCGCACATAGCCGATGCCGATATTCGTCTCCAGCGTGTAGCCATAACCGCCCGAGGCGAGCCAGCCGCATTGCTTGCCGTTGCGGAAGATGGTCTCGCGGCCGAGCAGCACGATGGACGGGTCGTCGACGGTGAAGCAGGCGAGGAGCTTCGGCAGCTTCTTCGCCGCCTGCTGGGTCAGCGCCTCGCGGCCCAGGAACGGCACGTTCTTCCTGAGCTTCACCGCCCAGCCCATGCCGGCCTCGAGCGGCGAATGGTCCGGCGTGATGTCGCTCGACCAGGCGCGATAGAATTTCTCCAGGCGCAGGCTCTCGATGGCGCGATAGCCGGCATTGCGGATGCCGTGCTTGGCCCCCGCCTGCATCAGCGCGTCATAGACGCTGGCGAGGCTGTCCAAGGGCATATGCAATTCCCAGCCGAGCTCGCCCACATAGGTGACGCGCAACGCCCGCACCGGAGTTCCAGCCACCATGATCTCGCGGTGCTGGCCGAAGGGGAAACCGGCATTGCTGACATCGGCTTCGGTGACAGATGACAACACGTCGCGCGCCTTCGGGCCCATCAGACTCAGCACGCCGTTGCCCGAGGTCACGTCGATCAGCCGCGCATCCAAGCCTTCCGGGATGTGGCTGCGGATCCAGTGGAAGTCGTGCGTCGCATAGCCGGTGCCGGTGACGATGTAGTAGGTGTCGTCATCGAGGCGCGAGACGGTGAGGTCGCATTCGATGCCGCCGCGTGCGTTCAGCATCTGGGTGTAGACGAGGCGCCCCGGCTTCACCGCCACGTCGTTGGCGCAGATCCAGGAGAGCGCCGCCTCGGCATCCTTGCCCACCATCAGGAACTTGGCGAACGAGGTCTGGTCGATCAGCACCACGGCCTCGCGCGCCGCCTTGTGCTCGGCGCCGACATGGGGGAACCAGTTCTGCCGGCCGTAGGTGTAGACATCCTTCGGCTCGACGCCTTTCGGGGCGAACCAGTTCGGCCGCTCCCAGCCGAGCTTCCACCCGAACACCGCGCCCTGCTCCTTCAGCCGCCCGTAGAGCGGCGAGGTGCGCACCGGACGGGCACTTTCCAGCTCCTCATGCGGCCAGGCCATCGAATAATGATGCGCATAGGCTTCGAGGGTGCGGGTGATGACCCAGTTGCGGTCGCGATGCACCTGGCCGAAGCGGCGGATGTC
>JAEUKU010000089.1 GCA_016794075.1 Rhodospirillaceae bacterium | reverse complement strand
CGCATCCGCCTCATTGGTCCAGGGCGGCGAGATCGCCCGCGCCACAGAATACGAGTTCCGCGACGGCATCTCCACCCCCAGCCGCTTCATCAAGGCGGGCGGATACATGATGAGCGTGCCGAGCGTCGACGTGGCCGAGGTCGGCAGCGGCGCCGGCTCGATCGCCTGGCTGGACGCTGGCGGATTGCTGCATGTCGGGCCGGTTTCCGCCGGTGCCGAGCCGGGTCCCGCCTGCTATGGACGCGGCGGGACCCGCCCCACCGTCACCGACGCCAATGTGGCGCTCGGCCTGCTGCCCGAATGGCTGGCGGGCGGTGCGCTCTATCTCGACCGGGCCAGGGCGCGCGCGGCGATCGCCGAGCAGATCGCGGGGCCGCTGGGCCTCAGCGTCGATGCGGCGGCCAACGGCATCCGCGACGTCGCCAACGCCAACATGACCCGCGCCATCCGCGCGGTCACCGTCGAGCGCGGCGTCGACCCGCGCGACTTCACGCTGCTGGCCTTCGGCGGCAGCGGGCCGCTGCACGCCTGCGACCTCGCCCGCGCGCTCGACATCCCGCAGGTGCTGTTCCCGCGCATGCCCGGCGTCTTCACCGCCATGGGCATGCTGACCGGCGACATCGAGCACTACTTCATCCGCCCCTGCCCCGGCCCGCTGGAGAGCTTCGACCATGCCCAGGCACGGCGCATCATGGCCGCGCTCAAGGACGAGGCGCGCCGCCGCATGGCGCAGGACGGTTTCGGCGAGGACGAGACCGAACTGCTCTTCTCGCTCGATCTGCGCTTCGTCGGGCAGGATTCGGCCATCGCCGTGCCGCTGCCGGAGACTGCGGCGGGGAACCTGGGCGGCGACGCCGCCGCGAGGCTGCGGCGCGGCTTCATCGAACGATACGAGAAGCTCTACCAATACGCCTCCTCCGACGCGGTCGAGGCGACCAGCATCCGCCTGCTGGCGCGCGGGCAGCGGCGCAACAAGCTCGATTTCGGCGCCCTGCGCCTGCCGTCGCAGAAGGGCTTTTCGCTCGCCGAGAAGCGCCAGGTGCATTTCGGCGCCGACCATGACTGGCTGGCGACGCCGGTCATCGCCCGCGAGGCGTTGACCGGCACGCAGATGGGGCCGCTCATCATCGAAAGCGCCGACAGCACCATCGTCATCCCGCCGGAGGTCCGCATCCGCGCCGATACCGGCGGCAACCTCCTGGCGGAGCTGCCGCGGCGCGCCCCGCGCCCGCATGCCCGGCCGAGGATCGCCCATGGCTGAGCCAGCCGCCGCGCCCGCGCAGGATCCCTTCACCTTCGCGGTGATCAAGAGCGCGCTCGACACCATCGTCGACGACATGGCCTATACGGTGATGCGCACCGCGCGCTCCTCCATCGTGCGCGACGTGCTCGACTATTCCTGCACGCTCTGCGACGCCGAAGGCCTGATCCTGGCCCAGGCCAAGACCGTCGCCCTGCATCTGGGCGCGGTGCCGGACGCCATCGCAGCCATGCTGGCGAAGTTCAAGGACGATCTGGCGCCCGGCGACGTCGTCATCTTCAACGACCCCTATAACGGCGGCATGCATCTGCCGGACATCTTCATGTTCAAGCCGATCTTCCTCGGCGGCGAACTGCAGGGCCATGCGGTGGTGATCGCGCATCATTGCGATGTCGGCGGCAGGGTGCCGGGCTCAAACGCGGCGGATTCGACCGAGATCTACCAGGAGGGCCTGCGCATCCCGCCGCTGAAGCTCTACAGCGCCGGCCAGGCCAACGAGACGCTGCTGAGCCTGATTCGCCAGAACGTGCGGCTGCCCGATCTGGTGATCGGCGATCTCGAGGCGCAGCTCGCCACCTGCAACATCGGCGAGCGGGAGTTCCTGCGGCTGCTGGAAAAATACGGGCCGGCGGAGTCGCGCGGCTATTTCGCGCGGCTCATCGACTATGGCGAGACGCTGACGCGCAAGGCGATCGCCGCCTGGCCGGACGGCACCTACGGTTTCACCGACTATATCGACGGCGACGGGCTGGTGGAGGGCCGCATTCCGATCCAATGCGCCATCACGGTCAAGGGCGATCATCTGACCGTCGACTTCGCCGGCTCCTCGCCGCAGGTGAAGGGCGCCATCAACTCGACGCTCTCCTTCGTCAAGTCGGCGACCTATCTCTCCATCCGCTGCGCGCTGGACCAGGACGTGCCGAACAATGCCGGCATCTATCGCTGCATCACGGTGACGGCGCCCAAGGGCAGCATCCTCAATCCCGAGCTGCCGGCCGCCGTCGCGGCGCGCGCGCTCACCGGCTATCGCGTGGTCGACGCGGTGATGGGGGCGCTGGCGCAGATCGTGCCCGACCGCGTCGTGGCGGCGGGCGAAGGCGGCAACACCGTCATCGCCTTCGGCGGCCAGGACGCGGCGACGCGCGCGCCCTTCATCCTGGTCGACATGATCAACGGCGCCTGGGGCGCGCGCGCCGACAAGGACGGCATCGAGGGCGTCACCAACCCGTCGCAGAACATGTCCAACATGCCGGTCGAGACCCTGGAGGACCGCTTCCCGGTCCTGGTCGAGGAATATGGCTTCCGCCCGGATTCCTGCGGGCCCGGCAGATATCGCGGCGGGCTCGGCCTGGTGCGGCAGTACCGGCTGCTGGCGGCCCACGCCATGATGCAGATCCGCGCCGACCGGCACGACCATCGGCCCTATGGATTGTTCGGCGGCGGCGCGGCGGCGCCCTCGCGCAACCTGCTGGACCCGGCGCATGCGGCGGAAACCTTGCCCAGCAAGGTGACGCGCGAGATCGTGGCCGGCACCGTGCTGCGCCATGAGCAGGCCGGCGGCGGCGGCTATGGCGACCCGGTGAGCCGGACGCCGGAGGCGGTGCTGGAGGACGTGCTGGACGGCAAGATCACGCCGGGTTTCGCCCGCGCGGCGTTCGGCGTGGTGCTGGATGAAGCGGGATCGGCGGTGGATGCCGCCGCGACGGGCGCCTTGCGCCGCGCGATGGCCGCCTGAACGGACCGGCTACTGGGCCGAGGCTTCCTGGCGGTGGAAGCGGAACCAGGCCCAGGACCGTGTGCGGGTCCCAGACTTGCTCTTGGTCTCCAGCTTGGCGATCGGCAGCCGCAGCTCGGCCTCCAGATCGCTGTCGAAACCCTGGCGGTAGAGCTCGGCGGCATCCTGTTCAGGCGAGAAATCCACGGCGGCTTCCTTCATGAATCGAGGCGAATCAACTGGCTCGAACGCCGACTCGAGAAGTACTTTACCATGGTTAATAAAGTGTTAACTACAGGGCGCGTGGAGCCGTCCATCGTTAATCTTTGCCCGCCTGCGGATTGCAGTTTGGGTTCTTTCCGCGCCGACCGGGCCACCCTGCGGCGGACCGAGGCCCGCCAAGGTTGACGACCCCTGGTCCCTGAACTAAAAGCTGCCCTCGCTGGAGCGCGACGGAACCCCGCCTTCCGAGGCGCAGTTGTTCTCCGTCGCCCGACCCGACAAAGCGCCGCCATTCCAGCCGCTTAGTTGGGGGATCGTCTAACGGTAGGTTAGCGGTCGAAATGACCAAAAATGGTGGAATTCAGCGGTTTTTCGGTGGTTTTCTTACGACGAGAACCTAGTCGATTTCCCCAATAAAACCCAAGAACGTGTCGAGAACGTTGTAAGCCGTCGCGGCTGATTGCCGAGCGCTAGCTGCGGCCACGTCGGGGCTGAAGCATCGGCGGAGCTGTTCGATCGGCATCGGCGAGGTGGTGTCCGCAATGCTTCCAAGAGCAGCCCAATGCCCTACGTTCCACTGCTTCGCATTCGTGCCAAACTCGGCTATGGCGGAACAGCTGCGATAGGTCCGTTCTTCTGCTAACTGGAGACGTCCGCTGGCGTAGCGGCTACATCTCAATCGTGCCAATAGCAGATGGTCATCGCATTAATGGCCCGCTCAAGCATCAGAATCAAAGGATGCGCGCCTTTTAGAAGATGCTGCGGGCGCGATCCTGCGCATCTCTAGGTTCGATGCGGCGCCCTTGCCCGAGCTTCGCGGCGTCGGAGAATCTCGTAGATGATGCGCCAATCTCCGTGACCTTGATGAGTATCAACGCCAACGCGTTGATCGTCCCGAGCGGCTGTCGAGTTTTGAGATATTGGTCGTCGCTAGGGATGCTCAGTACCTCTCGATAGCATTCGTAAACCGACTACGTTTTAGATCCACCTTCGAATAGATAGCGTAGTCGCCATAAGCGCCCTTACCAGCCACGGCGGGTTTAATTCTTAGCTCACTCAAGGTGAAGTGACATTGGAAAAGTGGTCCGGGATTGATGTTAGTTTTTCGGCGAACTGACCCTTTGGCAGGAGGTCATTTTGCCATGAAGAGGAAGCGGTATTCGGTTGAGCAGATTGTCTCGATCCTGAAGCAGGCGGAACTCGGGCTGCCGGTTCCGGACCTGATCCGGCAGGTGGGGATTTCCGAGCAGACGTTCTATCGGTGGAAGAAGCAGTATGCCGGGCTGCAGTCGGACCAGGTGCGGGAACTGAAGCAGGTCACCGAGGAAAACCAGCGGCTGAAGAGGCTGGTTGCCGAGCTGAGCCTGGACAAGGCCGTCTTGCAGGATGTGCTGACAAAGAAGTTCCCCGGCCCGCGCTCATGAAGGAAGTCGTGAAATACGTGACGGCATGTCACGGCTATTCCGAGCGGCGGGCCTGTCGATTGACATGCCAGCACCGATCGACCCAGCGCAAGCCGAGCACCAGGAACCCGCGGACCGAGATCCGGCAACGCATGCACGAGATTGCGCGCACCCGGATCCGCTACGGCTACCGGCGGATCCACATCATGTTGAAGCGGGACGGCTGGGACGTCGGGCGGAACCTGGTCTATCGGCTGTATCGCGAAGAGGGCCTGA